>NZ_JAYGGZ010000022.1:27145-91695 GCF_034931465.1 Anabaena sp. UHCC 0399
GACATCAGTACAAGTTGCCCCAGAAGCAATATCACCAGTACAATCAGTACAAGTTGCCCCAGAAGCAATATCACCAGTACAATCAGTACAAGTTGCCCCAGAAGCAATATCACCAGTACAGTTTAATCCTGTTAATACTGCCTCTCTTCCAGACACTAACTTTGACAGTAATCAGTGGTCATCAACTAGCGATGACAGTCAATCTCAAATTGACACATTTATTCCCAGTGATAGCATCCACAGCCCAGATTTCAGCTATCCAGAACCAGAAGTCAATGTAGCAGTAGAAGACTTACCATTGATGTCTGCTAAACACTCAGACAATACTGCCTTGACTGATATGCCTGCGAGTAATGTCACCCCGTTTACACCACGTAGTTACAATCCCCCAGAAAATGTAGCTCCTATATTGGGAACGGGGAAGAAAAGGAAAAAAGCTGAACCTGTTGATTTATCTGATGTCATAGCTAAAACTGATGTCGAGTTGCAGCGTCTAGGATGGACACCAGAACAAGGAAGAGAATACTTAATTAAAACCTACGGTAAGCGAGGACGCACTTTACTGACAGAAGAAGAGTTACACAGTTTCCTCAAATACCTAGAATCACAACCTGACCCCATTGCCGGGTTTTAATTCAATCATTACTTAGATGTAGGTTGGGTTAAGTGCAGCGCAACCCAACATGGATTAGGGTGTTGGGTTTCCTGACTCCCCAACCTACATTTACTAGTTAACCCACAACCGCTACTGGAGGACGGATACCAGTAGCGTGACGGTCAATCACTTGGTCAATTAAGCCATATTCCTTGGCTTCTTCTGGTGACATGAAGAAATCACGTTCAGTATCTTCTGCAATGCGCTCAATGGGCTGACCTGTGTGTTCAGCTAAAAAATCATTCAGCCGTTTCTTGTGATACAAAATTTCCCGCGCCTGAATTTCAATATCAGTTGCTTGACCTTGTGCGCCGCCTAGCGGTTGGTGAATCATAATCCGCGAATGGGGTAAACTCATCCGTTTGCCTTTAGCACCAGCACTAAGGAGAAAAGCACCCATACTTGCCGCTAGTCCAGTACAAATAGTACAGACATCAGGGCGAATGTGTTTCATTGTATCAAAAATTCCCATACCAGCAGTTACAGAACCACCAGGAGAATTTATATACAAATAAATGTCTTTTTCTGGGTCTTCAGCATCCAAAAATAGCAATTGGGCAACTATTAAGTTAGCTAAATGGCTATCAACTTGTTCACCCAAAAAAATAATCCGCTCACGCAACAGGCGTGAGTATATATCAAAAGCGCGTTCACCGCGACCCGATTGTTCAATGACGATAGGAATAGTCATGCAGCTTACTTGTAGCTATTTTAAATTCTATTTTATCGATGACAACGGCTAATTGTGGTCTTTGGTCAAAGTTAGTAGATGGAGGAATATCCGTCCTTGCATCATTTCTCTGAATGTTCAGTGGGTAGAGACGTTGCAGTGCGGCATCTCTACAGGCGTTATTTCCTGCCCCATGTCTTTTAAAAAAGACTACTTACATAGTGGATGCAGCAATCAGGTAATTTCATGCTTTTTACCTTTAAACTCCTCAAATAATGCCCAATGAGATGAATAACCAAATTCATCGTCACGAGATTCATATTGTTGAATCCAATTTTGGAGAAACTCAAAAGTTTGAGCTTGTTCCTCTGGTGATTGGAATTTATGAGACTCCCAAGGGCGATTACGGTTGTTTTCGAGGCATCTATCAATACCGGGATTGAGAAAATAGATTTCCGTGGCGAATTCTATAGCAATTTCGATGAGCGTACTATAGCAACCTTCAATTATCCACCCAGTATTATTTTTGATAAATTGTCGTAAATCATTAGCTGTATCTTCGTGAGAACGGCGTACAGCAATTTGATTGTGTTCCCATGCAATAGTATCAAGATCGAGAACTGGAATAGCCAAACTTTGTCCAAGTTTATGTGATAGAGTGCTTTTCCCCGAACCGGAATTACCAAATATCAAAATTCGATACATTTTATTGATTTTTTTAAATTATAAATAGGAGTTATGAGTTAAAAATTTAGTTTAATTTCTAACTCATAACTCTGGAATTTTTATGTTTTAAAACTGCCGCAAAAACCGCAAATCACTGGCATACAAGCGGCGAATATCATCGATTTGGTGTAAGACCATTGCAAAGCGTTCTACACCAAAACCAGCCGCAAATCCGGTGTAAATTTCTGGATCATAACCTACAGATTTCATTACATTTGGATCGACCATACCGCAACCCATGACTTCCAACCAGCGGCCATTCCACTGCAAATCTACCTCAGCCGATGGTTCAGTGAAGGGGAAATAACTGGCACGGAAGCGAATGGGTAAATCGCCAAACATTGCTTGTAAAAATACTTTGATCGTGCCTTTGAGGTCGCTAAAAGTCAGCCCCTCATCAATGGCTAACAGTTCGATTTGATGGAAAACTGCTGAGTGGGTAGCATCAACATTATCTCGCCGATAAACTCGCCCTGGAGCAACAACCCGGATGGGTGGTTCTTCCTTTTCCATGTAACGAATTTGTACTGATGAGGTATGAGTACGTAAAAGATTACCATCTGGCAGGTAGAAAGTATCCTGCATATCACGGGCGGGGTGGTCAGGTGGCGTGTTCAGAGCCTCAAAATTGTAGTAATCTGTTTCCATCTCCGACCCTTGTGCCACCGTGTAGCCCATACCAACAAAGATATCCAAAGCTCGGTCAATAATGCCGTTAAGGGGATGAATACGACCTTGGGGACGGTAAATACCCGGCATGGTGACATCAAGAGTTTCCGCCTCTAGCTGTGCCTGAATTTGGGCAGTTTCTAAGGCGGCTCGTTGCTGGTCTAAACTGGCTTGTAAGGCTTCCTTGACTGTATTGGCGATCGCCCCAATTTTTGGTCTTTCCTCCGCACTCATCTGCCCCATACTCCGCAACATCGCCCCTAGTTGCCCTTTTTTACCCAGATAACTCACTCTGAGTTCTTCTAAAATTTCTAGGGTATTGGCAGCAGCGATCGCTTGTTCTCCTTCCTGCCGCAGTGCTAAAAGTTGAGCTTCTAAGTTGCTAGTCATTAGTCAATAGTCCATAGTCAATAGTCAATAGTCCACAGTTTTGGACTATTCGACAAATAACTTTAGTAGTATGCCATTTATTTATCAAACACAGGAGTTAAAACCATAGCTCTTTTTACCAGTTTAGAGCTGAATGAAAAGTGACAGGTGACAGAATATCACCTATCACCTGTTACCTGTCACCTGTCACCTGTCACCTGTCACCTGTCACCTATTAACCTATGAAACTACTAATTAGCAATGACGACGGCATTTATGCTTTGGGTATTCGTACCTTGGCTAACGCTTTAGCTGAAGCAGGACATGATGTAACTGTAGTTTGTCCAGATCGGGAGCGATCGGCAACTGGCCACGGACTGACTTTACACCAACCGATTCGCGCCGAAATTGTCGCGTCAATTTTTCATCCCACAATCAAAGCTTGGGCTTGTGATGGCACGCCCTCGGACTGTGTAAAACTGGCGTTGTGGGCTTTATTAGATTCTCCCCCCGATCTAGTGGTTTCTGGCATCAATCAAGGTGCAAATTTAGGTACGGAAATTCTTTATTCTGGAACTGTCTCTGCTGCTATGGAAGGCATGATCGAAGGTATCCCCAGTATAGCTATGAGCTTAACTAGTCATACTTACAAAAACTTTCAACCTGCGGCGCACTTTGCTAAAACTCTTATAGCACAACTCAGTGTTAAGCCTATCCCCGATTTAATGTTGCTCAATGTTAATGTTCCTCCAGTTAATTGGGAAGAAATTGCTGGTGTCCAACTGACTCGCCAAGGAGTGCGCCGCTATGTAGATGTTTTTGATAAACGCATCGATCCGCGTGGTAAAACCTACTACTGGTTAACTGGCGAAGTTTTAGAAGATGTTGAACCACCAGCTGGATTAAATCTTGAGCAAAACTTCCCCATTGATGTAAATGTGATTCGAGATAACTACATTAGTATTACGCCATTGCAATACAATCTTACTTATGGTAATGCGCTAGATAAGTTATCTAACTGGGAATTCAATTTTTCTTAGGGGTTTCTGGGAAGCAGGGACAGAAAAATTCAATGCCCAGGGGAGCAATGCAAAAAAGTGAGATCATCGTGAAATGAGCAATGCAGGGGGAGCAAAGATAAAATACGAGTAATTTTTACTATCAAACCTTCTCGTCTATTCACTTAATTTCTTTTTCTCCCTCTGCCTCCCCATTTCACAAAATCGCGTTACTCCCATGCCCATTGCATCTTTATTATGCAATAGAGTCAAATTTAGGCTATAAAGTAGGAGCTTGATATTACTGATACACATATTCTGGGCATAATTAGGTACGTGCTTGGTACGACCTCACCTGGTTTACATAACTTAGCTCAAACTACTTATGCTGTTTTACCAATAATTACCAATAATTTATTTCTCTATCTTCTCCGGTAAAACAGTATAAATTTAACAAAACAACTAACACTTTTTTCTTGCTCGCCTGCTCAGTCCAGAAAGCAATACCCATGTCAAGGATAGAGAATCAATTTACCGTACAATTTTGGGGCGTTCGCGGCAGCATCCCCAGTCCAGGGCCACACACTGTCCGTTATGGCGGTAACACCCCTTGTATCTCAATGCAAGTGGGCGGTAAACGCTTAATTTTCGATGGCGGTACAGGGCTGCACGTTTTGGGGCAATCTTTATTGCGCCAAATGCCACTAGAAGCCTATCTATTTTTCACTCACTCTCACTGGGATCATGTGCAGGGGTTTCCCTTTTTTGTACCAGGATTTGTGAAAGGGAATAATTTTCATATTCACGGTGCGATCGCTCCTGATGGTTCTACCGTAGAACAGCGTCTTAATGATCAGATGCTCCACCCCAATTTTCCTGTACCGTTGCAGATCATGCAGGCTAACCTGCATTTTCATGACGTTCACCCAGGGAAACCGATACAAATTGATGACATTACTGTAGAAACAGCATCACTCAACCATCCTGGTGAAGCGGTGGGATATCGAGTCAACTGGTGTGGTGGGGCGGCAGTTTACATTACCGACACAGAACATTTTCCTGATAAATTGGATGAAAATGTGCTGTGGTTGGCTCGGAATGCGGATATTTTGATTTACGATTCCACTTATACTAATGACGAATACTATTCTCCTAAATCACCGAAAATTGGTTGGGGACATTCTACTTGGCAAGAGGCGATAAAAGTAGCTAAAGCGGCCAATGTCAAGACGCTAGTCATTTTTCATCATGATCCTGCCCATGACGATGATTTTTTAGATCATGTAGGTTCTCAAGCCTTTGCCCAGTTTCCTGGTGCAATTATGGCACGGGAAGGCATGGTACTTCAAATTCCTGTTTCAGCCCCGTTATCAGAATCTTTTTCTGTTAGTAATCTTGCTGGATAAAAGTTGCTGTCGGAGTGATGGTAGATTTTAGATTAGATTGGTGATTAGGAACTATCAACTGGTTTGAGCGTACCTGTGAGGTAACTAGCAACCGATTGATGGTGAAATAAACCTCAATTCCCAAAATCCAAGTGCTAAATCTGTCTCAAAATGGGTGTTCTGTGTGGGTTGCTGATGCAACTGAAAGACTGCTAACGCCAACTGCTGTCGCCCTTGGCAAATTTGATGGCGTCCATCTTGGCCATCAAAGGGTGATTCAACCAGTTTTGCAGCCAGTCAAAAGAGATGGGAAGCTGGGACTCGCTACGCCACCACTCCCACAAGCAGATCCCCTAGCAGCACCACAAGAACGGATATACTCCACAGTCGTAACTTTTCGCCCTCATCCCCAAGAATTTTTCACAGGACAAGCCCGGACTTGGTTAACACCGTTAGATGAAAAAGTCGAACAATTGCGATCGCTTGGGGTAGAACAACTAGTCTTACTGCCTTTCGACAGGGATTTAGCGGCTTTGTCTCCCGAAGAATTTGTAGAAAAAATTCTTGTGCAGAGGCTACACTGTCAGCAAATTAGTGTCGGGCAAGACTTTTGTTTTGGTAAACATCGTCGTGGAACTGCTCAAGATTTGCAAGCGATCGCCGCTACATATAATATTCCTGTCACCATAGTTACTCTAGAAACTTCCACCCTTCCCGCCCTCAACAAAAATAGTTGTACCAGCCTAGATATCAGTGACAATGCTCCCATTAGCACTTCACTAATTCGCAAGTCTCTAGAAACTGGAGATATCAAAAATGCTAATCGATGCTTGGGAAGACTGTACACCCTAATTGGTACGGTTGTGGAAGGTGAGCAAATAGGTAGAACCATTGGCTTTCCTACCGCTAACCTGGAACTCCCTATTGATAAGTTTGTCCCCTGCAAAGGTGTTTATGCTGTCCGCGTGCAGATTCTGAGTGAGACACCGGAAACTAATACATCACGTGAGATTTGGGGAGTGATGAATATAGGCAACCGTCCCACTGTCAACGGGACTTATTCCTCAGTAGAAGTACATCTATTAGATTGGATTGGCGATTTGTACGGAAAAAAGCTAATTGTGGAGTTAGTCGAATTTCTGCGTCCTGAACAAAAATTTCCGTCCCTAGAAGCCCTCAAAAGTCAAATTCAACAAGATTGCGCGATCGCTAGAGAAGTTTTATCACAAAGCTGAATTTGGGCATTGGGATTAAGAGGAATTGGGGCAGGGAGGAGGATGCAAAAAAAGTCAAAAGGCAAAAATTCTTCACTGCGTGACGCTAACGCGTAGCTTGCTTCTCCGGAGGAGTATAATTTTGAATTTTGAATTTTGAATTGCTTAAGTGGGAACACTGTAAATACCGGGGTGGGGAATAAGGCATAGGTTATTCTCTACTCCAGTTTCTTCTAGCCCAATCACCAACCCCAACCTGTGGTACATGAGAGAAAAAATTGACGCTCTAACCCAAAATCTTAACCGTACCATCGTTGGTAAAACCGAAGCCATACGCCTAGTTCTAGTGGCATTATTAGGCGGTGGTCATGCCCTTTTAGAAGATGTCCCTGGAGTCGGTAAAACTCTCCTGGCTAAATCCTTAGCACGTTCAGTTGATGGTAAATTTCAACGGCTACAATGTACCCCTGATTTACTACCAACAGATATCACAGGTACTAACATCTGGAATCCCAAAAGCGGCGAATTTAGTTTTCTTCCCGGCCCTGTGTTTGCGAATGTGTTGTTAGCTGACGAAATCAACCGCGCCACACCCCGCACTCAATCGGCTTTGCTGGAAGTCATGGAAGAACATCAGGTGACAGTGGATGGTGTTTCCCGCCCTGTACCGCAACCTTTCTTTGTGATTGCTACCCAAAATCCTATCGAATATCAAGGTACTTTCCCGCTTCCAGAAGCTCAAATGGATCGATTTATGCTCTCCTTGAGTTTGGGCTATCCCTCGGCGGACGAAGAATTAGAAATGCTGCAAAATCTCCAGCATGGAATCAAGGTAGATGATTTACAATCTTGTATAACTTTGGCAGAAATAGCAAAATTACGTCAATTCTGCTCCCAGGTGAAAGTCGAAACTTCCTTGCAACAATACATTCTAGAATTGGTGCGGACAACACGCCAAGATGAAGAGATTAGCCTTGGTGTGAGTCCACGGGGTACAGTAGCCTTACAAAAAGCCACCCAAGCCTTAGCTTTTCTGCTGGGGCGTGATTATGCGATTCCTGATGACGTGAAAATGCTCGCGCCTCATGTGCTGTGTCATAGACTCATTCCCAGGGGTGGGCGTAGTGCGAGAAGTGTTGTTGAGCGATTATTGCGATCGCTTTCTATTCCTTAAGCTGAAATTTCCTGATCTAGCCTGAAGTTGAGCGGTGTTAGCATCTGTCAAATACTCCAAGTCTAAAGACACGCTCGTTTGACGGCTTTTCAAGTCACTTTCTCTCAATCAATTTTGGATTTTAAATTGGCAATTTTAGTAGGTCATCAAATTTGAATTGAGGGATAAGAAAGTTCGTAGTAAGGACTTTAGTCCTTAGAAAAATCAGGACTAAAGTCCTTACTACGAACCGTCAAAACTAACTTGATAGACCATTAGATTTGTTCCACCCACAAGGGGTGGGACTTGTAGCGAAAAAACAATCCAAAATCCAAAATTGGCACGATGAACTGGTATCACACCTTCACCTCAGTCATGAGGCGAGTTAATATCCACTTTCTTCTTCGTATTCTGGCTGTCTTTCTTTGACTTTTTTAGGGATATTCACTGGTTGCGGTGGTGTATCTTCCCAAGCATCGCCTTCTAAATCCTCATAATCATCGTAATCGTTGGCGTAGGGCTTGGGCTTGAATGGTTGGGCTGGTGGTTCTTGATATCTGTCCCTACCTGTGGCTTCACTCCAGTTATCCTCTTCGTCTTCTTCGTATTGAATGGACTCGTAAGAACGCGCCTTCATGACTTCACGCCGTGGCCTTTCTTCTTCTATGTAGTCCTCATTCCATTCTTCTTCTATGGCTACGGGTTCGGGGGTGCGAACTTTAGGCTTGGGTGGCTGTAAGGGTACGCCACTGGGAAGTTGATTGGATGGTGCAACGGTGCGGGGTGCAGAATAGCCGTATTCTTCCTCTGCACCTCTTTCCCAAGGTGCTTTACCGATGCCCAGTCTTTCCAAAACACCGACTGTTAACTGGTTGATGCGTTCTTCAGCACCTTCAAACACAATTAATCGGCTGGGGCCGGTGCTAACAACTTCTTCTATTGATATCTCGTAGGTACTCAAAAACTGGTCAGGAATTTGTGGCACTCCCAGGGAAGCGATGACGATGGAGTTTAATTTACCTGTTTCGCCTTCAAATTTGAAGCCGCGCACTTTGCCTAATACTTCACCTGTTTCTGTAATTACTTCCCAGTTCATCAGGTTACTGAGGCCTTCGACTTCAATATCTTCGATGACATCTTCGTTATCAACCAGGATGACATCACCAAATTGGTTGATGCTGCTAAGGTACATATAACGTGGCAGACCAGAGATGGAGATCAGGCTGTCTCGCAAACCAAGAGCCACAACCTCTCTTTGATCAATATCTACCCAAACTTGACTCACAATGCCTAGTCGTTTGCCATTGTCGCGGGTAATCACCTGGGTATTTAATATGTCGGAACGCCTAATTATCTGTTCAGAGGTCATTCTATACGGAGTCCTGATCTCGAATCCGGTTTATCTATACACTATTATTAACAAAAACTCAAGCAGATGTATTCGAGGATTGCAATTTAATGCCCAAAACTTGGGTGTAAGCTCCCCTTGCTTGAGTAACGCC
This sequence comes from Anabaena sp. UHCC 0399, assembly GCF_034931465.1. Lineage (NCBI taxonomy): Bacteria > Bacillati > Cyanobacteriota > Cyanophyceae > Nostocales > Nostocaceae > Anabaena > Anabaena sp. UHCC 0399. The sequence goes on from NZ_JAYGGZ010000022.1 coordinate 36,487, forward strand.
AATTGTGCGTTCGGCTGATTCTATCATCGGACGGCGCAAACTCACAACTATGAACTGGGCTTGTTGTGCCTGTTGTTTAATCATTCTAGATAATCGTTCGACGTTTGCGCCATCAAGAAACATATCAACTTCGTCAAAAGCGTAGAAGGGTGAAGGGCGGTAACGTTGCAGGGCGAAGATAAAGCTGAGGGCGGTGAGGGATTTTTCACCCCCAGACATGGAAGCAAGTCTTTGGACTGGTTTACCTTTGGGGTGGGCGACTAAATTCAAGCCGCTAGCAAAGGGATCTTCGGGATTGTCGAGTTGCAGGTAGCCGTCACCGTCGGAAAGGATGGCAAAAATTGATTGAAAGTTGATATTAACAGCATCGAAGGCTTCTTTAAAGGCTTGTTGTCGCAAGGTGGTAAAGTTTTCAATTCTTAAGAGTAATTCCGTGCGTTCTCCTTCTAATGTCTGCAATTTTTGACTAAGTTCTTCCAGGCGGTTTTGGGTACGTTCGTATTCTTCCAAAGCCAACATATTCACAGGTTCCATTGCCTGCAAGCGTTTGGAGAGCGATCGCAATTCTTTCTGCAATTCTTCTAAGTCTACTTTATCTGGGACTTCCGGCAAGGGATTCGGCAATTCGGCGGCGACTTCTTGTAGTTGGGTTTGCAGTGCTGCTAAGTCTTCCCGCCGTTTAAGTTGGGTTTCTTGGAGTTTTTGGATTTCCCATTCTAATTGTTGTTGGCGCAGCAAATGCGATCGCACTTTCTGTTCTAGTGCATCCCGTTGTTGCTTTTCTTCACCCAAATTCTTTTCCATTTCGTTCATTTGGGTGCGGGTGGCGGTGATTTGAGTGCTGAGGGCTGAGTGCTGAGTGCTGAGGGCGGTGATTTGGGTTTGTTGGGTTTGTTGTTCTTGTTGATAGTCGGTAATGCGTTGTTCGGCTTCCTGGATGCGTTCTTGCAGACGTTGTTGCTGATTTTCCAGATTTTTTAATCTTTGTTCGGCTTCCCTAAAGGCTGTTTCTCGTTGCTGTAATTGCTGTTCTTGGGTTTTAATTGTCGCCTGGATTTGTTGCCATTCGCTGGGGGTTTGGGAGGCTTCTAACTCGGCTAGGGTGTGGCGGAGTTGCTGTAATTGGCTTTCTTGTCCTGGAAGTTCATTATTTAATATTTCTAGGCGGGATTGGGCTGTGGTGAATTTTTCGGTGTTTTGGGTGAGTTGCGATCGCGTCCCTGTTAACTGGGCTGTTAAACTCTTAATGTCTTTTTGCAACTGCTCTAATTGCAACTGCTGTTCTCGCCGTGCTTGACGTGTTTCTGTGAGTTCTTGAGATAGTTGTTTGGTTTTAACTGATAAAGTAGCGATCGCATCACTACAACGGTCTAAAATCCGATCAATATCCTGCAAACGCTGTTTTAAAGTTACAACTTCGTCTGACTCCGCCGCTTCTCCCTTCCCGAAGCGCAACGATGAACGCTGGTTCATGCTACCGCCAGTCATTGCGCCACTGGTTTCTAGAAGTTCTCCGTCTAGGGTGACGATGCGATACAAGCCGAGATTCTTTCGCGCCTGTTCCAAGTTGGCGAATACGACTGTGTTACCGAAAACATAATTAAATACATCACGATAACGGCGATCGCATTCTACTAAATTCACTGCATAGCTCACAAAGCCATTAGCTAATCGTAGTGTTGCATCTTGGGTAATTCTAGGGGCTTGAATTTTATTTAAAGGTAAAAACGTTGCTCTCCCGGCGCGTTTTTGTTTGAGTAATTGAATCCCGGCGGAGGCGATACCGTCATCTTCCACTACAATGTGTCCCAAACGCGCCCCAGCCGCAATTTCCAACGCCAATTGAAAACGGGGTTCTACCCGTCCCAAATGTACCACCAAACCACAAACCCCAGGCATTCCCGATTGGATGATCACTTTACTCGCTTGAGTTCCTTGGACTTCTTGCTGTGCTTGGGTTTGCGCGTCAATTTTATCTAACTGACGCTGCTTTTCCCGTTGTTCTTGCAACAGTCGCTTTTGGGTTTCCTGTTGGATTTGTAATTCCTGTTCCGTGGCGGCGAGATTTTGGGCTAAATCTTGAATAGGTTCGTTGGAAGTCTGAAACTCTGCTTGTAACTTTGTACACTCAGCTTGCTTTTCTGCTAACTGCGGTTCTAAAGTAGCAATTAACTGCGTTTCTTCTTGAATTAACTCCTGTAATTGACTGTTGCGTTCCCGGAGTTGTGCTTGTTCAGTACGCTGGGGTTCTAAAGTTTGCAGCAAAGTTTCAATTTGACGGTTGAGTGCAGTTTGTTGCTGTACCCACGCCTCCGAAGCTGTAGCGATCGCTGCGGCGGCTTCACGGGACTTTTCTAACCCTTGTTGTGTCTCCTCCCGTTGCTGCTGACAATAGAGGATAGATTGCTGTTCTAGACCCTGCGCTTGGACAATTTCAGTCAATCCCTGGTGATGCTGTTGAACTTCTTGCTGAGTTTGCGCCAACCGCCTAACAGTTTCCTGCAAAGCTGTGGTTAACTCCGTTTGCTGTCGTTGTAATTGCTTCCGTTCCGCCTCTTGGGTAGCGAGGGTAGACTGTACCGCCAATAATTCCTCTTCACCCAAAGCTTTGACGTGAGCATTGAGTTGTTCTAATTCAGCCGTTTTTTGGGAAATTTCTGTATTTAGGCTGGTGAGTTGAGTTGTCAGTTCCCCATAATTGCGATCGCCGGCTTGAATTTCCATCGCCAACTTTTCCTGCTGCGCTTGCAGAGAACGCCAAGATAAAACCGCTTCCCAAGACTGCTTATGCAAAAATTCAGTCCGTAACTTTTGATACTTCTCCGCCTTAGCCTTATCTTGAGACAGGCGATCGCGCTGTAAAGTTAACTCAGTCTCAATAATCCGACAACTATCTTCCTTTTCCTTCACCTCATCCAAAGTAGCCTTAGCTTGATGAATCTTGCGATCAAAAGCAGCCACCCCAGCCAACTCATCAATAATTTCCCGACGTTCCTTAGCATTCATCGAGATAATACTAGTCACATCACCTTGCAGCACCACGTTATACCCTTCTGGGTAAATCCGCACACTTTCCAACTGCTCATGCAACTCTGTCAGCGTACAAGAAGCACCATTAATATAGTAATTCGACGTATAACTTCCCTGATGAGTTACCCGTAGCCTCCGAGTTACACTCCATTCCGTTGGCTTGTGACCATTGCCATTAACTATTGGCTGTGGTTCAGTTTCTGCCTCATCTTGTAATAATTCTTCATCACTGCTGACCACTGACAACTGATCATTGACATCTACCAAATCAGATAAATCAAAAGTCACAGTCACACTAGCTTCCACCGCCGCGCGACTTTTAGCCGTTTGAGTGTTATTCACCAAATCTGGGAGGCGATCGGCGCGCATACCCTTAGAACTAGAAAGTCCTAAACAAAACAGCAGTGCATCCAAAATATTCGACTTACCCGAACCATTTGGCCCAGAGACGACAGTGAACCCCGGTAGTAGAGGGACTGAAGTAGTACCACCGAAGGATTTAAAGTTGGTAAGTTCGACGCGCTTAATATGCACCATAGGTGCTAGATCATAGGGATAATGAAGAACAAGTGTATCAATTAATTTAAAATTAGCAACTAGTTTAGCCGAGAGAATTCCAGATTTTTCATTCCAGAGACTCCCATGCCGGCATTTGCCAGTCTGTTCATAGTACAACATACAACCAGACTGACAATGCCTGATGACTAAATCATGGGTATTGTTTTTTTGATCCACGGTGTCAGTACAAATCAGTCTAACTATGCTGATACCTTGATAAAAAATATTAAGAATGAACTTTACAAAAGAAAATTTGAGAAATTAACATATTTTTATCAAAGCTTTTGGGGTAATTTATTGGCTGATATGTAAGCCATGAACTATGCCACCTTCCGAATCAAATCTAGGTTTAATAATAGAAAAAAATTGACTATCTCCCTTTTCAAAATGTCTAAAAATTGTATAAGCTAGTATATCGGCAAGTTGAATCAGTCTAGAAGCTTTTGAATCTAAAAATAAAGGTACTTCAGATAAATTTCTGATTACACCCCAACGGTAGCCAATAGTTCTAAAGTCAGTTGCTAATGATTGAATTGTTGTCTCATAAGTTGACTTATCAAAGATTATGATACCTCTCTATGTATTACCAGTTTTATGAGACCTAATCAGATACCTATCGAACCTGCTAGCTAATTGTTCAAATGCAACTTCAACAGGATCTTGAGGTGAGACTACAGCTTTTTTGATAACACTAGCAAATAGTCGGTTACTCGGATGTGATTGTAGAAAAACCTGTAAAATATCTTCAATGGCTTGATATCTATCACTTTTAGGATAGCTTCGCCAACTTCCTCTACCACTTACCATTGGGCTACCATGCAACTCAACTGACATCGGGTCTGCTGGGTTAAATCTAGCTGCGATTTGTTCCAGCTGATCAGCAATCCAATATCCTTGACGCTCAAATACACAAAAGCCAGCTAGGACAAAATATTGTTGTTTTGGATCATGGGTAGTACCTGATTCATCTGCATATAGCAAGTACATACTTTTGTGTATCTTTAGACAATAAAAATCAGTCAAGGGAAGACCTTGCTCCCACGGGCTGAAAAAGTCAGACCTCTTGACTGCTATTTCTATTATAGAAGCTATTAGCAAGACTGGCTTGCGTCTAGCTGTTTAATCAGCAAGATGCAGAGGTAGTTCTAAAACTCTCTGCGCCTGTGCGCGACAGACACTTTGTACCGTTAAACCATCTCAGAAGAAGCTTGCGCCATCGGCTGAGGCTGAGGCTGGAACATGAACAGCGAGTAAACCACATCGCGGCGGATGTTGACCATCATATCCAAGAACAACTCATAACCCTCACTCTTATACTCAATAAGCGGGTCTTTCTGTCCATAACCGCGCAATCCTACTGACTCACGTAAAGCATCCATTTGCTGTAAGTGTTCCCGCCACAGGGTATCAATACGCTGCAAGATAAAGAACCGTTCAGCTTGACGCATCAATCCTGGCTGAATTTGGTCAATTTGCGCTTCCTTGAGGTCGTAGGCGATTCTCACCTGTTCATGGAGGAAAGCTTTAATCTCGCTTACTCCCATGTCTTCTAGTTGACTTGCTTGCATATCAGCCAGCAAATAAACGAACTCCTTGACTTTCTCCACCAACTTTTCCAATTCCCACTCTTCTGAGGGCAAATCAGGGTTGATGTAATAGTCAACGATGTCGTCCATCGTTTTTTCAGCGTACTTAATCACCTGTTCCTTCAAGTCTTGACCTTCCAACACCCGGCGGCGTTCGGCGTAGATGGCGCGGCGTTGGTTGTTCATTACCTCGTCATACTCAAACACCTGTTTACGGATGTCGTAGTAGTAGGTTTCGACTTTCTTCTGTGCGCCTTCTAAACTGCGGGTAAGCATACCAGACTCAATGGGCATATCGTCTTCAACATTGAAGGCTTCCATTAAACCAGCAACGCGATCGCCACCAAAAATCCGCAATAAGTTATCTTCTAAACTGAGGAAGAATCTTGTCGAACCGGGGTCGCCTTGTCGTCCGGCGCGTCCCCGCAACTGGTTATCAATCCGTCGTGATTCGTGGCGTTCTGTACCAATTACGTGCAGACCACCCCGTTCTACAACTTCGTTATGCTCCCGTTCGGTAAAATCTTCGTATTCCTGCTTCACCCGTTTGTAAGCATCCCGCAATTTCTGAATTACAGGGTCATCGGTGGGGGCTTTTTCGGCGGCTACAGCTACTTTATCTTCTGCTTCTAGTTCTGGTAAAGAGCGATCGCCATATTCCCGCACCGCCACATCTACGGCTTCTTTTAATAGCTGTTCTGCTTCTTTAGAAAGTTGGGTGGGGAAAATCTCCGGGGAAGCTTTCCAAGTTTTGACTTTTTTCCCAGGAGTGAAGCCTTGACCGCCACCGTGTCCCCCTGGTAGTCCCGTAGCCCTTTGTACGCCAAACACGTCTTCATCATCTGGTCTGACGATGCGTGGCATGAAGTATTCTCGCAGTTTCAGCCGCGCCATATACTCGGAGTTACCACCGAGAATAATATCCGTACCCCGTCCCGCCATATTCGTAGCGATAGTTACAGCACCCCTGCGTCCTGCCTGGGCGACAATCTCTGCTTCCCGTTCGACGTTTTCTGGTCGCGCATTCAGCAATTCGTGGGGAATGCCTTGGGCTTTGAGTAATTGGCTGAGATATTCTGATTTTTCTACACTAGTAGTTCCCACGAGAACAGGTCTACCTAGTTCGTGCATTTCGGCACATTCGCTAGCGATCGCTCGCCATTTACCGGTCTCTTTTTTAAATACCAAATCAGACCAATCTTCCCGTTTTCTGATTCTGTTGGTAGGAATGACCGCGACTTCTAATTTGTAAATTTTTTCAAACTCGGCTTCTTCTGTCTTCGCCGTTCCTGTCATCCCACCCAATTTGGGATACAACAAGAACAGGTTTTGATAAGTAATTGTGGCTAGAGTTTGAGTTTCCGGCTGAATGTCTACATGTTCTTTGGCTTCAATGGCTTGGTGCAAGCCATCACTCCAACGCCTTCCAGGTAGCACACGCCCTGTAAATTCATCGACAATTACCACTTCGCCATTACGGACGATGTAGTTCACATCCTTCAGGAACAGTTCTTTAGCTTTAATTGCATTAAATACAAAATGCGCCCAAGGATCTTCCGGGTCAAATAAATCTGTAACCCCTAACAAATCTTCTGCTTCTGCAAAACCTTCATCAGTTAACAGCACATTACGAGCTTTTTCGTCAACATCGTAATGCTCATCTTTTTGCAGAGTGACGGCAATTTCCGCAGCTTGGATGTATTTTTCTGTCGGTCTTTCTACCTGACCAGAAATAATTAATGGTGTCCGCGCCTCATCAACTAAGATTGAGTCTACTTCGTCAATTACACAATAATTAAAATTACGCTGTACCACATCAGCCATTGATGTAGCCATATTATCCCGCAGGTAGTCAAAGCCTACTTCACTGTTAGTAACATAAGTGATATCGCAATCATAATTTTTCTTGCGTTCACTGGGAGTCATGCTCGCCTGAATTAACCCTACACTCAAACCCAGAAAGCGATGCACCTGCCCCATCCATTCTGCGTCCCGACGAGCCAGGTAATCGTTAACCGTGATTACGTGTACACCTTTACCAGTGATCGCATTTAAATAACTCGGTAAGGTAGCCACTAGGGTTTTACCTTCACCAGTTTTCATTTCCGCAATTTGCCCAGTGTGTAGAATCACACCGCCTAACATCTGGACATCAAAATGCCGCAAACCTAAGACTCGCTTTCCTGCCTCTCTGACCACAGCAAAGGCTTCTGGCAGAATATCATCCAGGGTTTCGTCTTTGGCAAGCCTCTGTTTAAACTCTGCTGTTTTGCCTTTCAAATCCTCATCGGAAAGAGCTTGAATGTCTTCCTCCAAGAGATTAATTTCTGTAATGTAGGGTTGGTATTTTTTCAGCTTACGAGCGTTGGGGTCGCCCAACAAGAGTTTTAGCATGGCAGATTATGGAAATAAATTGAGGGGATGGGAATTAAAAGGTTTTGGCTATTGATTATAAGAATTTAACCCAACCCAGCCATTTTAAGTAATAGATGGGTATGAGATGAAAATTAACTCAAAAACAGCAAAAATTAGATTCAATCTATGTATTTAGATGATCCGTTTGATTTCCCAGTTTAAATTGGAAACTCTTTTAATAGTATCATTTCACCCTCAGATGAGGCAGATAACTCCGACTGATTAGGGAGTGGTGAGTAATGAGTAATGAGTGGTGAGTAGGCGATACTCATTCTGCCCTGTCACCTGTCACCTGTTACCAGTCCCCAATACCTACTCTGAACTCAGGCGACGAAAATTGTACTCCTTCGCACTGGGATGACAACTGACACAACTACTGATTTGCACAGGGCGTGGTAAATCAACTTGGGGATGTAAAGCTTTAAAATAGCGAGAATTGTTCACGCGATAGGGTGTTGCTTCGTCTTTTAGCTGAGAGCGTGAGAAGGTAGAAAGATATCTCCAAACTAGAGTACGACTTGGATCTAATAGAGGGTTAAGGGTTGCACCATAATGCTGTGAGTCTTCTAGGAGGTTTTTCCAGGTTTGGGTGGGTAAAACCGCAGGTGGCAAAGCAATGTGACAACTAGCGCAATTTTCCAGATATAATTCCTGTCCTAGTTGGTATCTTGCGGGAACTACATCAACTGTGCCAATTTTTGATACAGGGGTGGCACTTTGGACGCTAGTGGCTAAGGCTAACAGCCAACCCATCACCAAACTCCAAGCCAAAATGGTGAAGATTAATCCTAACGGACGGCGTTTGAGTTGGCGGGTACGGGATTTACGTTTAACCTGATTTGACATTCCTCACATTCCCAGATACTTAGATTTATCCCTTGTAGCTAATGATAAGGGACTTCCAGATAAAAAAATATCCAAACTGTAGGGTGCGTCAGTGCGATAGAACCTAACTATACTCAGAAATTATTCATACTGACGCACCCTACCCAACATTTTGTAGGAGATCGTAACACGCTAGGAATAGGTGACAGGTGACAGGTGACAGGTGACAGGGGAAGAAAGATTTTTATGAATCTATAGACTAATGGCAGAGTTAGCCATTTTGATTAAAGACTCACGTTTACCAGCTTTCAACCCAAGAACATATTGCACACCCTTTTGTCGCCAAGTTAGGGTAGCATCTGAGCAATTTGCACCACAACGAAAATCTACAAAATAGCCAGTAATACCCTTGGCTAAAATGACACGTTTACCAGTGAGGCGGGGTGTTTTGCGGGTGACGGCTTCAGCAGAAATTACACCCAAACGGCAAGCTGTTCCACCTGTGCAGTCAGGAGTAAAACCCAGGAGAATTTCATATTTTTTGGGTGTAGCAGTTTCTAGAATGGCGTAAATTGGGTTTGTGCCGTCAGTTTCAGGAATATATTTTGGTAATAAGATTTTAATTTGGCTCTTTTGCTTTAATTTAGGCAAAATAGAGTTAAAAGCTGGGTGCGACTGAGAGTTAGCTGTTTTAATTTGCTGTTGTGCTAATATTTGCTTTTGATTGTTAGTATTAGCTATAGCTGACTGATGAAAGCTGCTAGCACTAACTAATAAAATTACTGCACATACATTCCCAAGATTTTTTAAGTTCAACATCATTTTGCAAGGCCTATTTTCAATGGAATACTTAACTTGTATTTCCAATTTTTTGGCTGAAATTACGGATGAGTGAAAAAATGCGATAGGTAAGCGAGGAGAAACAGCCTAGCTTTTGTGGGGTGGTATTCTTAAACTAAAAATTTAGAATATCGATTGACTCTATTATTTCTAACTCTAAAATTCTGTCTTTTGTATCTTTGAGTGCTGCTAAATTCCCTTCTTGACGATAGATATTTGCTGCTTTTTGAAAATCTATAATTGCCGCTTGTAGATTTTTCATGCCAGCATAAATATTACCTCGGTTATAATACGCATCGGCATAATTAGCATTAATTTGTATTGCCTGGGTGTAATCTGCGATCGCACCTTCTTCATCACCTACATCACAACGCACGTTACCCCGGTTATAATAAACATCGGCAAGATGGGGATTAATCTGTATTGCTTGAGTATAATCTGCGATCGCGCCTTGATAATCTCCAATATCTGCACGAGCATTACCACGATTCTTGTAAGCATTGGCATCATTAGGGTTAAGCTGTATTGCTTGGTTAAATCCCGGCTGATTGCCGACAATATAACGAGCAATATCACGATTTTTATTTATATCCCCATACTGAGGATTAATTTTAATTGCCTGATTATAATCTTCAATTGCTCCTTGATTATCTCCTAAACAAGAGCGTGCTTCTGCACGGTTTTTATAAGCGATAGCACCATGAGGATTAATTCTAATTGACTGGGTATAATCATCAATTGCTGCTTCATATGCTCCCAATTGAGATAAAGCCAAACCGCGTTTATGGTAAGCTTTAGCATCATCTATATTGATATTTATGACTTGAGAATAATCTGCGATCGCTCTTTTATAATCTCCTAATTGATCATAAGCTAAACCCCGTTTGTAATATAATTCTGTATTTTGCAAATTCAGCTTTAAAGCTTGGGTATAGTGACTAATAGATGCTGAATACTCCCCTTTACTAAAACATTCATCACCCAATTGTTTATAGTCTAGGTTTAAATCTGTTTCTCTGGATACAATGGAATTGTTAATATCTGCTTGTTTTATCTTTAGCTGAGAGATGGATTCTGGTTTATTATCATGTTTGTACAATAGAGTTTTTTTGTTTACAATATGATTATTGCTAGCAGCTTGTAACTGTTCTAAATAACAATATAAGCCACCAGCATACAATAATTGATCTATCCCGAAAGATATGCTACCAGTTTTCAATTTAATCATCCGCGTGGGGAGAAATCCAGCTAATAACAAGTGATATTCTGATTGTGCTTCATGCACCACTTCTTGAATCAAAATGCAGACTACCACTGCATTTTTTTCAACTTCTTCAGAACTAACTGACCATCTCACTCTATCAATACTCCCGTGACGAGATTTTACCTCAATACCAAGAGATGGATCAGCAGTGAGAGTAAAATCTATCTTCCCATCACCACCAAATCGCTTTTCATAATCTACTTCTGTAATAAAATCAGCTAAACGTTCTTTAACAACTTCCTCACCCAATTTTCCTTTGAGGTAGCTAATAAAAACATCCCGGACTGGCGAAACTCGTTTATATTTTTCCGCCATTTGCCAGCAGAAATTACGTAAGGCTTTTAATCTTTCACCGGCAATAATTGTCAATTCACTATATTGACCTTCATTTTCACAATGAAGTAAACAACCAGATGATAACCTTTTAATAAAATCAGACTGTAGCGATCGCAGTAGTGTAATCCAGTCCATGTAAAGTTCTGCGAATTTCTTGCTGAAATTATTTTAATGATATATCGAGTTTAAGTAAACCTGATATTCCATTTAGTTTACTGATTTGTATGTTTTGACCGATGTACAGAGGAGTTACACAAGTACGTATATACCAATATTATTTCCTCTTTCATATGTTTATCACAGATTTTTGCTAGTGGATTAAAAGATACAAGTATCTTAATTAATTCCATTCTCAAGCATGAATCACTGCCAAGAAACTCAATTGCTTAAAGAAAAAGGGTGTCTGAAATCTTATGATTTTTACCCATGACATAGAAAATAAAAAATCTATAACTCTGTTAATATCAAGATTTTATAGCTTAATAATGTTCTTAATAGTGAATGATTCAAAATCGCAGAAACTGTGCGTGTTGATACAAAAAAAATCTAATAGCTGTTATATGCTTTCAAAACCCTTTACTTTTACCCTAATAGCGGAAATACCGCTAAAAAAGCACCAGGATGTTGAGGAATTTCCCCTAAATTAGTTTGATTGGATCTGAGTTAACAGCAACAATTGTGCTATTAGGTAAGTGATTTCCTGCATTCTGGTGATTTACTTATTGGTATAATTATAAAGAAATAGATCCCTCCAAGTCGTTAAAATCACTGAGTTGTGATGTTATGCTACGATGCGGAACGCCAACGCCTCTGATTAAAGAAGCTTTTGCAGTTTATATAAAGAAACAAATAAAAATATCGCCAGTCACATTAAGATTAGTTTGCTGGGATATTCAGCGCAATGCCAATTTATTTAATTTTATTACCCTGTGCTTACTTCCGTGTTGTCAACTATCAATGCACTCAAGCAACCAACGAGTGATGCTTGGGTAGAACAAGCGGTTTCTAATTTAGACATCATTTTGCTTGATCATTCCCACTGTGAACGCAAAGCGGCAGGGGTGGCGTTAAACTTTATGTTTCGCTATCCTTCTAACACTAAAATGGTGAGAGAATTAACTGCGATCGCCCGTGAAGAACTCGAACATTTTGACTTGGTGAATCAGTGGCTAGAAAAGCGAAATATACCTCTAGCACCCTTACCTCCACCTCCCTATGGTGCGGGGTTGAAAGCTGCTGTGCGTCCTCAAGAACCAGAACGGTTTTTAGATTCCTTACTCGTGACTGGCTTAATTGAAGCGCGTAGTCACGAACGCTTAGGATTATTAGCTATACACTGTCCTGATTTAGAATTAGCTAAGTTTTATAAAAGTTTAATGGCATCAGAAGCGCGACACTTCGGTATTTATTGGGTTTTAGCTGATACTTATTTTGACCGAGAAATTGTCACCAAACGACTAGATGAATTATCAATAGTTGAAAGCGAGTTACTCGCAAATTTACATCCAGAACCGAGAATTCATAGTTAATAGAATCACACGTTATTTATGTTCCTACAGTTAACACATATTAGGTTACTTGTATCCAACTACAGAGACTGTTTTTTGTTCTACCGCGATGCGCTGGGATTTGTTATTGATTGGGGTGATGAAAATAGCGGTTACGCTGAGTTGCATACCGGGGACGGTGTCAAGCTGGCTTTGTTTAGAAAAGAGTTAATGGCGGAAGCGATTCCTAGTGCTTATCAACCTTCAGCAATGGAGTGTCAAAATAAAATGGCTTTGGTATTTGCAGTGGATAATGTAGATGAGTTATATTATCATCTCAAAGAAAAGAATGCCATCATTGTGACGCAACCAATGGATCGTCCTGAATGGGGATTAAGAACAGCCCACTTTCGCGATCCTGATGGTAATTTGATTGAAATATTCAGCAATATGAGCAGCTTGAATTAGGGTTTTGCTGGATGGGGAATTGAGGGTGTAAATTTAAATTAGATTTTTGCTACTTGTTTAATTGTTTCCCGAATTGTCTTCCCTACTGTTTGTTCAGCTAATTTCAATTCATAGTTTTTCTGAAGATTTAGCCAAAATTCTCCACCAGTACCAAAATATTGTCCTAATCGCAAAGCTGTATCAGCTGTTATCCCTCTTCTACCATTGATAATTTCGGTAATTCTGTTTTTAGGAACATGGAGAACACGAGCTAAATCACTCGCAGTCATGCTGAGTTCAATAATTTCATCAGCAAGAATTTCTCCAGGGTGGATAGGTGAACGTGCCATTTAAATCTCCTTCAGTGATAATCTGTTATTTCTATGTTGAAGGGCTTAGGAAAATCATCAGGCCAGTTAAAACAAATTCTCCATTGCTCATTAATTCGGATAATGTACTGACCTTTTCTATCGCCTCCTAATGACTCGAAACGATTACTTGGTAATTGCATCAGAGCTTCTTTGTGAGGGGCTGCTTCTAAAATGTCAAGTCTTTTTTGAGCCTGTCTTTCAAAAGATTGAAACTCTTTAACTCTTTCTCCTGAAGCAAATTTCTCCGTTCTTTTATCCTTGTATTTAGTGTATTCGTCTGACGGAGACATACTTGGATAGCAATAAAACAGCAGTATATGTTATGGGTTACGTAACGTGTAACTCTCAAAAATATCCTAGCATAAGAAATTGAAACGATGAGCTATGCCCCACAGTAGGTGATGCCCGATCGTCGGAGACCATCGCATTTGTCAGGAAATCCCAGATCCACAACTCGACTCCCTGACTCGCATATAGGGACATAAATTCATGCTTTGCGAGTGTTACCTGAGTTAGAATCAGCTAGAGAAGCTATACGCTGGGTAAATTCGGGAATAAATCCAGAAGACTTTTCCGTACAAACTTGACCCACAAATGGTAATGAACAGCCACTACAAAGACTTCTTAATTCGTAACTGGCAAAAAAGCGATCGCACTAAAGCTGCCGCCGTCATCAGTTACGTATTATCAGAATACGGTTTGGGTTGGGAACCTAAAGCTGCTGACCGCGATGTCCTGGAAGTGGAAGAATGTTACTTAGCCACAGGCGGCGAGTTTTGGGTAATTGAACACCAAAGCCAAATAGTCGGTACGGGGGCATACTATCCCACCCATCGGGCGGAAAAGTCCGTTGAAATCAGGAAAATGTATCTTTTACCCAGTGTTAGGGGTTTAGGATTAGGGAAATATTTGTTACAACAGTTAGAAGCAGCGATCGCCAACCGTGGTTTTGAGCAAATTTGGATTGAAACCGCCAGTGTGTTGGTAGAAGCAGTCAAGTTGTATGAACACAATGGCTATCAGCCAGCGACAGGTGTAGAAACTTCACGCTGCGATCGCGTTTATGTGAAATATCTCGATAGGCGACAGGTGACAGGCGACAGGTGATAGTGAAGGAGATGCTAGTGCGTTGCTGTGCTAGTAGGAGGCTGTAAAATAGACCTCTTGCATAAATGCTGAAGCTGTCATGTTGAGCGAAGCGAAACACCTCAAAGATTCTACATTTCATTCAGAATGGCACATCTTATTTTCGGACTTTTGCAAGAGGTCTAATAATGCTCAAAGGTTTTCTTGATTTATTTCTGCAATCTAACTGTCCTTTGTGTCAACGTTCTACATCTGGTGTGTTTTGTGAAAACTGCACCAGACAGTTACAAAAATGTCATCATCAACAGCCGCAAGCTTTGTGGAAACAGCCAATACCTGTATTTGGCTGGGGGATGTATGGTGGGGTGATCAAACGTGCGATCGCTGTGATGAAATATGATCATCAACCTCAAATTGCTCGTCCTTTGGGACAATGGCTAGGGGAAACTTGGTTATTACATTCCCTTCATCAAGAGCAACAAATTGTAGTCGTACCAATTCCCATGCACGCCAGTAAGCAAAAACAACGGGGTTACAATCAAGCGGCCTTAATTGCCCAAAGCTTTTGTCAAACAACTGGATTAAAATTGAAACTAAATGGTTTGATAAGAGTGCGCGAGACTGAAGCACAGTTTGGTTTATCGGGAGCTGATAGAGAAAAAAACTTGGCTGAAGCTTTTGCTATTGGGTCAGATTTTATCAAGTTCCACCCCAAAACGTCAGTATTGTTAGTGGATGACATTTACACGACTGGCGCGACTGCGAAGTCTGCTGTGCAAACACTGTGTCAATCTGGAATCAAAGTCTTAGGGTTAGCCGCAGTTGCTACTGCTGTCAAAGACAAATATATCAAAAATTAATGGGCAAGCTATCTCTGAGAAATCTATAATTAACCAAATTACCCTGTTATTTTGGGAACATCGCCTACTATGCTCAGTCGAGATATTATTAAAAATTTCAGTAGAATCATCATATTTCCCGCGACATTATTTGTACTTGGTATCACTACAACAGCAACTTTGGCTCAAAACAATAAGTTGTACAGTCCAATTATGTTGACTGATTTTAAAGAAATTAGTGATACGCTCTCAGAAAAAGATATTCCCACCGGCCAGGGTGGATTTGCTCGTGATTATGCAGTGAAGTTGAATAAAGGTGATAACTTAGCAGTTGATTTAACTTCTGAAAGTTTTGATAGTATCATTACACTGCTAGCACCCGATGGTTCGACATTAGCAGAAAATGATGATGGGCCTGATGGTACTAGTAATTCTCTACTGTTTACCCGCATTAACGAAACAGGGACTTTTATTATTCGTGTCCGTTCTTTTGGGGAAACTGGAGTTGGGGCTTTTAAATTGAAAGTGACAAAATTACAACCTATGAAGTAGAGTGCTGAGTGCTGAGTCTTGAGTATTGAGTATTGAGTGCTGAGTAATTAAGTAGAAACACAAAATTGCATTTTCTTTACGCATAATACGTCTCTACTTAATTACAAATTAGGTTAGCGTAGCGGGGGGAGCATCGTTACGAATTACATAGTAGTTAAAACACAAAGAAATAAAGCTTCAGTCCACTCTACGACTGCGCCGTAGGTATCGCCTGTGTGTCCGCCTAATTTGTGGTTGAACCAAGCACCTGTGAAAGTAGCGATCGCACTCCCAGCTATCATCATTACTACTGGTATAACTAATTTCTGTCGATCTAGCAGCCAAACTAAGCCACTGATAGCCAACATTAACAACAGTCCCGGTAGTAAATCTCGATAGGAACGGATAGCTTGTTTGTGTAATGCACCTTTACCAGTAGGTTTTAAGTAGGGATAGCGGAGAATTGCTAGCTGTTGTCCCCAGCGTCCCCAGCCGCAAGCAGCCATTAAAACTAGCCAACGGTTGTCTGTGATATCTACCAAGGCAGTAGTTTTTAACAATATTAAGGCGATCGCTACCATTGCACCAAATGCACCTGTAGCACTATCCGCCATTACTTCCAGTCGTCGTTCTGGATTACCCACAGCCAAACCATCGGCCGTATCCATCGCCCCATCTAGGTGCAGTCCGCCAGTTATGCCCATCCAAACAGTTACTATTAAAGCACTACGAATCAGCAATGGCATACCCAAATAATTCATCCCTGCATCAAGTAATCCTAAAATTCCACCAATTACCAATCCCACAAAAGGCGCAAAATGTGCTATTTCGTGAAACTCTAAATCCTTGATGTAAGGCAAGGGAATAGTAGTATAAAATATCAAACTTGCCAATAATTTAAATAGTATTTTTTTCCCCCATTGGAATAGTTTGAGCATATTTATATTGGTATCAGAGGATGTTTAAAAAGTCTTGGGAAAATATAATTCGCTACACAAACTAAGTCCGAATAGTGCGCGGACTAATGAAAAATCAAGGGTTTTGAACCCACCTAGGTGGGTTTTGTTTGTGTAGCTGCGACTTCCAGTCGCCAGGTTACAAAATTACATTCTCTCTAATACTTGAATCCCCAACAAAGATAAGCCTAATTTCAAGGTTCTAGCTGTCAAATCACACAGAACTAAACGGGATGTCCGCAGTGGTTCTTCTGCGCTCAATACCTGGACTCCTTGATTGCGGTCATAAAACACATTAAACTTTTTACTCAGTTCGTAGAGATATTCACATAACCGATTAGGTTGCAAATCTTGCTCTACAGTGCTAACCACTTCACCTAGTTGCAATAAGAATTTAGCCAGTGCAAATTCTGTTTCATGCTGCAATATGACTTTGGCATTATCTCCCAACTCGGCAAAGTTAATCTCACCCTTGCGGCTAATCCCTTGAATCCGGGCATAAGCATACAACATATAGGGTGCAGTATTACCTTTGAGATCCAGCATTTTATCGTAGCTGAAAATGTAGTTACTAGTACGGTTTTGGCTCAAGTCAGCGTATTTCACCGCACTGATACCAACTATCTCAGCAACGTTGTTAATAAATTCGTCCGTTTCTTCCCGTTGTTCTTCTTTTAATCTAGCTTCCAAGTCTCTATGAGAGCGAGAAATTGCTTCATCTAACAAATCCCGCAACCTGACAGTATCGCCAGAACGGGTTTTAAATTTCTTCCCATCTTCACCTAATACCAAACCGAAAGGTACATGAACCAGTTCGACATCATCAGGAATCCATCCAGCTTTACGCGCTACTTGAAAGAATTGGGCAAAGTGGTTGGCTTGTCCAGCATCGGTGACATAAATTATCCGTTTGGCTTCATCTTGTTGAATCCGGTAACATAGTGCAGCTAAATCTGTTGTGGCGTAGTTATAACCACCATCAGATTTCTGCACAATCAAGGGTAAAGGTTCACCTTCTCTATTAGTAAAGCCATCCAAGAAAACACATTTTGCACCTTGATTTTCTACTAATAAACCAGATTTCTCTAATTCTTCTACAATTGTTGGTAGTAAGGGGTTGTAAAAAGATTCGCCGCGTTCAGTTACTTTGACATTTAGCAAGTCATAAATTATTTGAAACTCTTGGCGTGATTGTTCACATAATAATTTCCAAGCATGGAGAGTATCTTCTGCACCTGCTTGTAATCTGACAACTTCCTGGCGTGCTGTTTCTTGGAAAACTTCATCTGCATCAAACCTTTGTTTGGCTTTGCGGTAAAAACTGACTAAATCACCTATATTTAGCGCATTTGCAGTGGTTAAGGCTTCTGGGTAGACTTCCCGCAGGTAAGTAATTAACATTCCAAATTGCGTACCCCAATCACCGACATGATTTAACCGCAATACATCATGTCCGCGAAATTCGAGAATACGAGCGATGGAATCACCGATGATGGTAGAACGCAAGTGTCCGACGTGCATTTCTTTAGCTATATTCGGACTGGAAAAATCGACGATTTCCCGTTGTGGGTGTTTAGCTGTGGGAACGCCTAGTCTGGTATCTGCATGAATAGCGTGAAGTTGGGCTTCTAGGTAGGCGGTTTTGAGTTTGAGATTGATAAAACCAGGCCCCGCAATTTCTGGAGTTTCACAGATTACGGAGACATCTAATTTTTCTACAATAGCAGAGGCGATCGCTCTTGGTTGCTGTCCTAATTTCTTACTCAGCGACAACGCAACGTTGGCTTGATAATCACCAAATTTAGGATTGCTAGCAGCAACTAAAATCGGATCTACTCCAGCGTACTCATCCCCAAAAGCAGCGACCAAAGCCTGCTCAAGTTTTACCTTTAGTTGTTCTTGTGTAGCATTCATATATAAATTTTATCTGTTTGAGGGGGCTATAGTATAGGCTGCTTGTTGATTGGAGATTCTCCAAGGCTTGATTATTTCATTCTATTGACATACTCCCCCGTTTTCTAAATGGGGGATTCCAAGAATCGCTTCTTGGGTTTCCTCTTTCCCCGACTCGGCTTACTAGCTGACTTTTCACGTTATGTGGAAAAGCTAACGTGAAACCTAGCCCCCTAACCCCCTTCCCTAGTAGGGAAGGGGGAGTATGTAGAGACATGGTATGCAACGTCTCTACTCTACAGTTGTAGGGGAGAGGTACTCTAGCGAGTTCGCTCTTCTCTACGAGAGGCTGCGCCAAAGCGTTCTCGTATAGTAGCCGCTCCGCGTCTTTGGAAAGGGTTTTTCCACCAGATCCCGTGAAAAGTCAGGGCTTACTAGGAGGGATTTCTCCACCCAAGCAGAGGTCGATATCTCCAGAGGCGTAACTATTATAGGACTTACGCACTGGTTGTGAACCAATGAGCATTGGTGATGAGTTGAATTTGAGCAAGATTAAATTTTTTAATTAGTATTTGTCATACGTTTAAATACTAAATCAGATATTTTGGGGAAAATTTTCCAGTCGTAGGCATAAGCACGATCCTCAGCAAAGACAACTAGAATATAAGTAGCTCCATCTCTTGTGGCTATATATGCAGCTTCTTGACGAGATGCAGAAGTCCAGCCTGCTTTACCACCAAAGTAAACATCTGTGGGTAAAGACTCACTGAAATATCCCCTGACTGGGTTAAACACATTAGGATCTTGCTGTTCTCTTTTCTCAATTCTTGTCTCAGCATCTATTGATAGCCAGTTAGCCATTTTTTCACTGTAAAGTGGGGATATAGCCTGAGAACTGTAAATTTCATACAAAATCCTAGCTGCTTGCTGTGTTGTAATTTTATTTCTAATTGGGTCTTTTGGGTCGCCTCGCATTCTCAGATCAGCACCTTGGGGTTCATAGATTTTTTTATCAGTTATAGGATAAGTTTTCTGATTAATATTAATTTTGTTATAGCCAGCTTTTTGAAAGAAAATGTTTAACTGATTGCGTTTTTTTAGCCAATTTTGATAATTTTCTTCTTTTAAGTCTTTTGTGAATTCAGTTTGAGTAACTGCATCTATAACTGTACTAGCAGCATTATTATCAGACTTTTTAACCATTGCATCTATATATGGCGTAAATGCTATCTCATCAGCCCTACCATTTTGAATTTGACCATATAAATACACCATCCAGAACATTTTAATTACACTGGCGGGAAACCTCGGCTTTTCTTGTTGATATTGTGCATATTCACCAGTTTTTACATCAATTAATGTAATTGATAATGGCTTTTTTGGTAGTCCTTGAGAAACAGCTAGATTAACAGCAGCATCAACTGTAGATTGCAGAGTTTTACTTTTGCGAAAGTTGGGAGGAGTTTGAACGTTATATACTAATTCTGATAATTCTGAATTTACTAATGCTTTTGGAGGCAAAATAACAGGATTAGATTTATTTTGAGGAATAGGTGTTAAATTTGGTGCAGGTGGAAATGATGTTGTTGATTTGGGTGAAGTTGCAGCTTTATCTGTAGTTTGTTTAGATGGATTGGAACTGGGTCGGCGCATTAATGCAGAACCTATCAAGGTAATGAATACGACAACAACAGCTACTATGGCGGTAAACTGCAATTGAGACAATTTACCAGATTTTTTTTGATAAGGTAACACTCTTTTTTTTACCTGATATCGAGTTTTTATTTTTCCTTGTGGATAAGCTGATTTATCTGAAGGTGCAGAGGAAATATGTGTCTTTGGAGATTTTTGTGATAATTGTTCTTCTAGTTGATTGATATATTCTTGCTGTTGGTTAATTA
This sequence comes from Anabaena sp. UHCC 0399, assembly GCF_034931465.1. Lineage (NCBI taxonomy): Bacteria > Bacillati > Cyanobacteriota > Cyanophyceae > Nostocales > Nostocaceae > Anabaena > Anabaena sp. UHCC 0399. Next base: position 56,852 of record NZ_JAYGGZ010000022.1, read on the forward strand.
CTTGATAAGCATGAGTTAAGTCTGCTTGCAGTTCAGTAATTATTTGATTGCGTTGTTTGATGTGAGGGTTTTCAGGCACAAGCTCAACCTTCTTACAAGATAATATTATTTATTCTTGAGGATTCTCTTCTGTTTTGTCTGGTATAAGGCTATAAATATTTATTACAGTTGCAGCGACAAAAAGTAGAAACGCTAACCAAAATCCCAATCCGTAACTAACTAATATCAAACCTTGTCCTTCTCTGACGATGGAATCATCAATTTTGGACTTGAGCATTAACAATAAAATGAAGCCAATTGCTCCAGAACCAGCTGGTGCGATCGCGGTATTATTGGCTTTCATAAAACTAGTTGCAAAGCCAATAATACTGGAAGCGATCGCCAGCATTGCTAAAGGCTCTCCTGGTATTTTTTGTTCTCTTTTTCCCACTCCTCCAAAGCTAGGTTGCTTAATACTTGTACCTGTGGCTAACTGAATACCAGTTAAAGTCATAACTTCTTGTTGCTGACAGGAAAGTTTCGTGAACGGCAAAAAAAAGCAAATCAAAGTCATGCCAAATAGTGCTGGTGAAATCTTTCTAGCTGTATTTTTCATTTATTTGCATCTAGTAATTGAAGGAGGATTAATTTTAGGGTACGGTAGCGTAGTCAGCTATTTTTAATTGCCCATTCTCTTTTTGTAAAGAGTAGCGTACTAGTACAGTTTCAAAAGCAGTATTTTTATCGGTTATTAATTTTCCATTTCGATACAATTTACGATCTTCAGTGATCACAACTTCGATGGTTGCTTGGTTGTCATTAGCAACAAATCTTCTAACAGAATCGATCCTCTGTACGCCATATCTATAATAAGAGTTATTATTTTCTAACCATTCCTGTGAACTGCCTGATCCAATATTCTTTCTATATGCTTCACCTGTTGTTAGTTCAGCCCCACGTTGGCGATCATAAGGTGGTGCAAATAAAACTCTCTTAGCCTCTTGCCAATTCTGAATTAAAGCTACGGCTTCTTGTTGGGTAATTGATGAATTGGGAGAGGAAAACTGCGGTTCTTCGACAGGTGGTCTTTGATTAATCGGTTCTTCTACAGGTGGATTGGGAGATTGTATCTGTTGCTGTTGCTGTTGCTGTTGCTGTTGCTGTTGCTGTTGCTGAGGAGTCGAGACAGATGTTGATGAAGCATTTGTTTCTACTGGTGTGGAACTGGTTTGCGTTTCCGATGGCCTAGTTATCCATAAACCGCCAATGACACAGGCCCCAATTACGCCGCCGATGATGACTGCTTTTTGCCAATCACCCATTCCTTTGCTAACTGGTGCTGGTGGCTGAGAATAAACAGGTGGTTGAGATGGAACTCCTGCGGGTGGTGCGGAGACTACTGTTTGCTGCTGCTGCACATATGCTGGGGGTGCAGAAACTAATGTAGGAGGCGAAACTGGTATGGTTGGGGCGATTGGTGTTACACCATGTTGTAAGGCTTGAAGCATTTCTTTAGCGGTGGAGTAGCGATCGCGTGAGTGAGAGGCGATCGCTTTATCTAAAAATGCTGCAAAACTGGGACTAATGCTTAAAGCATGGTGTCGCCAGATCAGCTCACCCGTCCCCGGATCAGCTTCTAATTGTTGCGGAATCTTACCAGTTAGCAAATAAATTGCTGTTAACCCCAAACTATACAAATCACTAGCAAATACGGGGCGACCTGCTGATTGTTCACTGGGCATAAATCCAGGCGTACCAATCACTATCGACCGGCTGGATTCACCAGAAACAGTCATTATTGTTCCCATTGTTTCTTTGACTGCACCAAAGTCAATCAACACTGGTTTACCATCAGCATAGCGAATCAAAATATTTTCTGGCTTAATATCTCTATGGACGATACGTTTACTGTGAACGTAATCCAGAACCGGCAGAATATTACTCAAAATTTCTCTGACTGAACTTTCACTTAAAAGTCCTTGTTGCAGCAACTTTTCCTGTAGTGTTTCGCCTTCTATATATTCTTGGACTAGAAAAAAGTCATCATCTTCTACAAAGTAGGCGTATAGTTTAGGAATCTGATTGAACCCATCGCCTAATTCTTCTAATATGGCAGCTTCTCGTTGAAACCGTTCTTGCACTAACTGATAAATCTGCGGGTTATTTTCTACAGGCTTGAGCTTTTTAATAACGCATCTCCGACCTGACGGCATTTGGGTATCTTCTGCTAAAAATGTTTCGCCAAATCCACCAGCCCCCAATACCCGAATCACCCGATAGCGATGATTTAATAATGTAGGTGTTTGCATAATTATTATATTTTAATAATTAAAAATTATTTTAGCATAATTGAATACATCTGCCTCCGAATATATACTTTTATAAATCAGAAAAATACTTTGTTAAAATTTGGTGCAAAAACATATATTTAACTGAAAATCAAGAAAATTATACAAAACGTTTATTCTATGAATACAAATAAAAATGGTGTCATTACGAACCCATATTTAAGCTTGGAAAAACAAGGAAACATATTACACTTTGAACTCAACCAGCAACAGCATATAATTGGGCGTGAACAATCAATGGCTGATCTAGTTGTCCCAGAAGATTGGCAAGTTGTGGGGCGATGTCAAGCCTTGTTATATAAAGATGGCAAAGATTACCGAATTTATGATGGGGATGGTCAAAAGCCTAGTACGAATGGACTGTATATTAATCGCATCCGCATCACTTCCGATTCTGGGCATTATCTAACACACGATACAGAAATCAGTATTGGTCAAGATCCCCAAAATATGGTTGTGCTGAAATACTATAATCCAGCCAATCCTGTAGTGAATCCTGCGCCGATTTCACAAGGAATTTCTCTCAAAAACAGGTCTGTTTTACTGGGACGCGATGGCGATTCTAGTTTACCTTTAGACGCGCCTACAGTTTCCCGTCGTCACGCCACCATTGATACTGATACTCAAGGACGCTACATTCTGCGTGATCACAGTACCAATGGGGTGTTTGTCAATGGACAACGAATTAACAGCAGTACCGTACTCACCCCAGGTGCATTGATTCGTATTGGGCCATTTGCCCTGGTATTGCGTGGTGATGAATTACAATTTATCGATCAAGGTAATCAAATTCGTTTAGATGCTTGTGATTTGGTCATTCAAGATAAAGACAAGCGACGTTTGGATGATATATCTGTAGCCATTGAACCAGGACAGTTTGTGGCTTTGGTGGGTGGTAGCGGTGCGGGTAAGTCCACTTTGATGCGTACCCTGTTGGGAATTGAGCAAACAACTCAAGGTGTAGTTTACCTCAATGGTGAAAATCTGCGAAATAATTTCCACCTCTACCGCATCCATATTGGTTATGTCCCACAGGACGATATTATTCACAAAGAATTGACGGTGGAAGAAGTGCTGACTTACGCCGCTAAGTTACGACTACCACCAGATATTGATGTGGTAAATGTGGTAGAAAAGACCTTACAAGATGTAGAAATGTCCCACCGTCGTCAGGCGAAGGTGTCCCAACTGAGTGGGGGACAACGGAAACGGGTAAGTATCGGCGTGGAATTGTTAGCTGATCCGAAGTTGTTTTTTTTAGATGAACCGACTTCAGGACTTGATCCGGGGTTGGATAAGAAGATGATGCAGTTACTGCGGAAATTAGCTGATCAAGGGCGGACGGTGGTTTTAGTGACTCACGCTACAGCTAATATTAAACTATGTGATCGCGTGGTCTTTCTCGGTCAAGGAGGAAGATTATGTTATTTCGGCCCTCCTGATGAATGTTTACAGTTTTTTGGTGTCAGAGATGATTTTGCGGATATTTATAATCAGCTAGAAAATCCCGAAAATGTCGTTGATCAGGCTACCAGATTTCACCAATCCGATGATTATCGGTTTTATATTGAAAATCACCTCAGTCCTGGAAATCAAACGCCACAGACACATCTAGTTAATTCACAGGGTTCTGGAACTTCCTTTTGGGGACAGTTCCAGATTCTAGCGCAACGTTACTTGCAGATTCAAAAGCGCGATCGCGTTAACCTTGGTTTAGCACTTTTAACTGCACCCATCGGAATTAGTTTAATGACCCTCGCCATCAGAGGTCAAGAACCCTTAGTATTAGGAGAACAACCCGATGTGACCCTTGCACCTTTAGCTTTGCGGGTGTTATTTATCTTTACTTGTGCAGCATTATGGGTAGGACTTTCTGGTTCATTACAAGAAATAGTGAAAGAGTCAGCAATTTACCTGCGGGAACGGTTAGTTAACTTAGGTTTAATGGCTTATCTCAGTTCTAAAGTAGCGATTCTTTCGGGTTTAGCACTTCTGCAAACTTTATTGATAGCAACAATAATTTTGATTTGTTTTAAATCACCACAGCCCGACTTAATCCCTTGGCAATTAGGATTAGTAATCACTACATTTCTGACACTTTTAACTAGTATTAGTCTAGGTTTACTAGTTTCATCCTTTGTAAAAAATATTAGTCAAGCTAATAGTGCTTTACCACTTCTATTGCTACCGCAAATTATTTTTTCTGGTGTTTTATTCAAAATAGAAGGTGCTGCTAGTATAGTTTCTTGGTTAATGCTCAGTCGTTGGTCAGTGGGAGCTTATGGTACTTTAGTTAATCTGAATGCCCTAGTTCCTGCACCAATCATCCTAGGTAATGGTAGTACAGTTCCCCAACCATTTGAACCTACATCTATCTATGAAGCCACATGGTCTAATTTAAGTGTAAATTGGGGTGTTTTGTGCTTACATACAATCATTTATTTGATGATGACATTTTACTTACAAAAGCGCAAAGATATTTTTTGATTACCTGTTCACTCCATCGCTCGGATTTGCTGATTAGCTTCATTTTGCGCTCGCAACATTGCCTGTTTTAATGTTTGCTGCCCTAATAAAGCACTGATAAACTGGTTATCAAAATTGTTGACAATGGTGGCTGGATGTTTACCAACTTGCAAGGGTGTAGCGTAATTAACACCAGCGACTAAAGGCGATCGCAACACATCTTGGTCATATCCCAACTTCTCGGCGACTGATTGGCGTGTTGGTAAAGCTAACCCTTTTCCTGTCCATTTCTGCATTCCCGCTTTACCTGTGAGATAAGAAATTAACTCCCAAGCTTCAGCTTTATGTTTTGATTGCTTGCTCATCACGTAGGCAACGGTATAAACCATTGTGCCTTTTTTATTATTAATAGTTGGTACTTCTGCGGTAGCAAATTCTAATTCGGGAAAGGTTTCTTGCAGGTAAGGAATTGACCAGTTACCTTCAATCACCATTGCAACCTTACCCTGACCAAACATTTCACTACCTGAGTTTGTCCCCACGTCAGATTTTTGGGCTGAGGAACGGTCTTGACGATACTGGTCTATGACTAGCTGTAATCCCTGCAAAGCTTGCTGACTAGCAAATGCAGCGTCACCGTTTGCGTCAATGACTTGTCCACCAAAGGCTTTAATTTTATAAATCTGACGTGCTAATTCCGGCATTTCTCCAAAGCCGTATCTGTTGAGTTTACCCGTTAATTGCTTGGAGTAGGTGCGGAGTTCATCCCAAGTGGTTGGCGGAGTGTTCAACCCAGCCGCCGCGAATGCTTTTTTGTTATAAAACAGTGCCAAGGTGGAATAGTCTTTGGGAAAACCGTAAATATAGTTTTGATACTTAAAGCTGTTTAATAAAGTTGGTTCAAAGTCTGCTAAGTCAAATTTGGGTGTGATGTAATTATTCAAAGGTTCTAAGACATTCTGACTCATCAAAAAAGGAGCTTCCAGCGCATCTAGATAAAAAACATCAGGTGCGGCTTCCCCAACCAGGCGAGTTTTTATCACATCCATGTATTGGTCAGGAATTACCTCATATTTGACCTTGATTTGGGGATGTTCGGTTTCAAAGTCTTGCAGAACTTGTTTTAATAATCTTTGCTCTACAGGTGAACCTCCCCAACCACTGAGTTTGATGGTGACATGGTTGGGTTTGGGTAGATTATGACAACTAATAATAGTAATGGCGATCGCTATTACTATTCCCCAAAACCGCCAAAAGCTTTTTTTCATCACAAAAATAGTGCTGAGTAGTGAGTAACGAGTCAATACGGGTCAGATAAGTGTATTGGAGGTTGGGTTTAGGCTTTATGTAGGTGCAAAGTTCCCCAGGAAAGGCTGCACCTACGTTCCTCAACCTAACTTACACATTTTAATTTTTTTGTTAAATTTTATAAATTTTCATCTACCTATTCCGAAGTTTTATTGAGAAATGCAAGGTAAAATATCGAGAATTATCACCAAAGCTTCTGAGGGCATACCGAATGCCTCAAGCTGATTTCACGCTAGGGTGCGTTACCCATAAATACTGTCTATGGATTCGGTTCAGATTGAAACAGCTTCGTCTCTGATTCTGGAACTTCCCCAGATTCCTCAACTACAAGCTCCTCTCACTCCTACTCCTAGCTCCAAATCTAGCACCCGATTTACTAAGAATGCGATTCGCACGAGTCTAAAAGCGTCTACTGCGGATGCGGTTTTCGCAGCTGTATTTTCCCTAGCAACTGGTGGGATCTTATTAAGTAATTTCTTGGTGGAGTTAGATGCTAGTCCGGTGGTGTTTGGGATGATGTCTTCGATCCCAATGTTGGTAAATCTGATTCAGCCGTTGGGTGCTTACTTATCTGAACGCAGTACCAGCCGATTTCAATATGCACTGTGGACGGTTGGAATTGGTAGACTGTTGTGGCTGATTTTATTGATTGGGGTTGTTGGTTTTAGTTGGGGATGGGTGAATTCCCTACAATTAGAAATACTGACTCTATCGATTGTCTTAGCTAGCCACCTTTTAGGGGGATTGGGGAGCGCATCTTGGTTGAGTTGGCTAGCCGTGATTGTTCCTCGAAAATTGCGAGGTAGGTATTTTGGTATACGCAATAGTGCAGCGAGTCTAACTAACTTGCTGTGTGTACCTTTAGCGGGTTTGTTGATTTCTCATTGGTACGGCGGTACTCTCCAAGGTTATGGTGTAGTGCTGTTGGTGAGTATAGTTTTTGGGATTGTCAGCTTGGGATGTCAGTATTTCAAACTAGATATTAATCCCAAAGTCCAAAATGCGATCGTTGAGTATCCTCGCCAGCAAACTGAAAATAGCAATACAGCTAAATCTTTACCCAAAACTACATCTCTACCAGTAAATACTACAGACAGTATCTGGAAAAACTCTAACTTTTTGATGTTTCTGTTTTATTCTGCCTTGTGGATGCTGGCTGTAAATCTCAGCGCACCTTTTTTTAACCTTTATATGCTGGATACGCTGCATTTAGATGTAAGTTGGGTGACGCTTTATGCTAGTTTGCAGGTGGGAGCTAATATGCTATTGATGATATTTTGGGGCAAGTTAGCAGACAAAATTGGTAATCGTTTAATTCTGATTTTTATTGGTGTTTTAGTAGCGGTGACACCATTTTTATGGCTAGGGATAGATACTAATAATTTTGACTTGTGGTTGTGCTTGCCACTGTTACATATTTTAACTGGTGGAACGTGGGCAGCTATTGACTTATGTAGTAACAATATACAGTTAGAAATTGCCCCAATAAAAAACCAGTCACTTTATTTTGCGATCGCGTCTGCTGTGGCTGGCTTTAGTGGTGCTTTAGGCACAACTATCGGTAGCTGCATTGCCCAATTTGCTCAACATGGCGGTTTATTGGGAATTTTTGCTCTTTCGGGTATGTTGCGCCTAGTAGCTTTGATTCCGTTAATGTTTGTCAGGGAGTGAGGGACAAATCAATTCAAAATTCAAAATTCAAAATGAAAGAACTCCTGGGGATTGGGGACTAAGGATTGGGATTTATAAAAATTCTCTCCCTTGTCCCCCTTCCCTTGTCCCCCACCTTTTCATTCAACAGCTGTGGTACTAAGACTCATCGTCTCCCACAGCACCATAGGAGGGGCGGTAGGGATGGGTTGGTGTAAAGCGATGAGTTTGGTTAGGGTGGACTTTAATTGGGTACGGGGTACAATGTCATCGACAAAGCCATGCTTGAGCAAGTCTTCAGCCGTTTGGAAATCTTCTGGTAGTTTTTCTCTGAGGGTTTGCTCAATCACGCGCCGACCTGCAAAACCAATGGTGGCTTTAGGTTCTGCCAAAATAATATCTCCCAACATAGCAAAGCTAGCTGTTACGCCGCCTGTGGTGGGATTAGTCAAAACAGGTATGTAAAGTAATTTAGCATCGCGGTGACGTTCTAGGGCGGCGGAAATTTTCGCCATCTGCATGAGGGAGAGCATACCTTCTTGCATTCTCGCTCCTCCGGAGGTGCAGACAATAACTACTGGGTAACGTCGTTGGGTAGCTTGTTCAATGAGGCGGGTAATTTTTTCGCCCACGACAGAACCCATACTACCGCCCATGAAGCGGAAATCCATCACAGCTAGAGCAATGGGTAAACCGTTGATTTGACCCAAACCAGTTTTAACTGCGTCTAGAAGACCTAGTTTGTCTTCCATTTCCCGCAGGCGATCGCTATAGGCTTTGCGATCGCGGAATTGCAAAGGATCTGTAGGCCGCAAATTTTCGTCGATTGGCCGCCAAGTGTTTTGATCTGTCAATTGGCGGATACGTTCATCACTGTCTACCCGATTATGATGTCCGCATTCAGCACACACCATCTGATTGGCTAGAAGGTCTTTAGTATAGGTCAATACACCGCATTTAGTACATTTGTGCCATAGCCCGTCAGCAATCTCACGTTCTTGGCGTTCGGGGTTGGTTGCTCCCGATTTACGGCGATTTGCGAACCAATCAAATAGAGACTTTAAACCGCGTGATTCTTCGTTGTTTGCCATTTTTATCTTATTCAAGTGGGTACGAGGTCGAAAATCAGTCAAGCAGCTAGGATAATTTAATTATCATTAGTCTTGAGTAATTTTATTGACTATTGATTATTAGCCTGTAACTGTTGACTACATCACCAAATTACGCTTATAAGCAATTCAGACCTAAATTTGCATCTTTGGTTGCCAGCTTAACGAAAATACTGATGCCAATACAAGTCTCTGGTTCGTCTCTTCTTGTATATGTATTGGCAAAATTAAAGACGTTATCATACCAACCCCCCAACAGTATGCCTTTCCTCAACCTCCGACTTGAAATCTTGCCCCCAAGATTGCGGTTTGCCTTGCCAGTTGACAAGCATTGAGCATTTACCAACAGGTACTTTTCAATTAGAGGGTGATACTGGTCACAAGCTGATATTACCAAAATGTCAAGCGTAAATGGGGTAATGAACGCTACAGTCATGAAAATTTAGGGGATTGGGGATTGGGGATTGGGGATTGGGGACAGGTGACAGGGGACTGGGGATTGGGGATTGGGGATTGGGGACAGGTGATAGATGATAGATGATAGGACAGAATGAGTATCGCCTACTCCCCACTCCCCACTCAGCACGGGCTAAACGCCCCGCTACCGCTAACAGCACTCTCTCACTTAACCCTAAAAAAACAATCGTAGGTAAGCTGATAAAATTGCTTCGCCGCCGAATAGGGTGAAGAATGCGCCGGCGGCTAAAAAGGGGCCGAAGGGGATTTTTTGCCCCCATTTGCGTTTTGAGAGCAGAATTGCGCCGATACCTACTAAAGCTCCTAGGGTACAGGCGATAAATCCCGCCAAGAGTAAATGCTTCCAACCTAGCCACGCACCCATCATGGCTGCTAGTTTGGCATCTCCTGCACCCATTGCTTCTTTTTGCAGGAAAATACCGAGAATTGCGATCGCATCAAATAACCATAAACCTAATACAGATCCCACTATCCCCATCATCAGGTGTTTGACTACTCCCTCAATGCTGGCTTCAGTAAAATAACCTAGTACCATTTGAAAGATAATTCCCAACACTAACCCCGATTTGGTGAGGGCATTGGGTAAAGTCATCGTATCTAAGTCGATCAGTGATAATGCTAATAACCAACTACAAAAAGCCCAATATCCTATTGTCAGGATTGAGACGTTAAATAAAAAGAATATGAGGAGAAAGATTATCCCTGTCACCGCTTCTACCACTGGGTAACGCAGAGAAATCTTGCTTTTACAATAACGACATCGCCCTTTTAACCACACCCAACCCAGCACAGGCACATTATCATAGGCTTTTAGCTGGTTTAAGCAATGGGGACAACGAGAAGGCGGCCAGAGAATTGATAATCCAGCAGGTAATCGATAAACTACAACGTTAATAAAGCTGCCAATAGACGCACCCAAGGCGAAAACAATGATACTCGCCACGGCTACCATCAAAGTATCCATATAGTTATTTGTCACAAGTCCTGAGTCATTTGTCGTTTATCTTTCGTTCTTTGTCGAGAGTTAGTTAATTTTTACTCTTGACTAATGACTAATGACCATTGACTAATAACTAATAACTAATACATATGAGATTCAATTTGGCTCAAGGGTACAAAACACTCTTGAGGTAAAAGAACCGGTTGACTGGTAAAAATTACTTTACCCCGATGAGTCATGCGATTAATTGCCACACCTGAAGGTTGGCCAGCTATTTCAGGATGTACTTCACAATGGGTGTAGTAAATTTGCCCCGCAGCTCTGATTACGGCAGGATCAATCAAAGGAGACTGGCTTCTGGGGGCAGTAAAATTAGCTTTTCCTTGCTCTTGTCGTAAAGCGTACACTATATTGCTGCGTATTTGCTAGATTTGCTTCTAGTTTAGCTGAAACTTTTGGTAACGGTTGCCAATTTGGCCGATTAAACTAGAAAATTATTGAAAAAGGCTAGGGACTGGGGACTAATCAAATCAAAAGTCAAAAGTCAAAAGTCAAAATTAATTAAATAACTCCTGGGGATTGGAGATTGGGGAGGAGCAGAGGAGAATGACTCTTACCTCAACACTCAACACTCAGCACTCAGCACTCAGCACTCAACAGCACTCTTAACTAATAGCTTTAATGAGTGAGTCACCCATAGCGCGACAACCCAAAAGATTCATCTCTGCTGACATGATATCTCCGGTGCGATCGCCTTGTGCTAAAACTTGCAATACGGCTTGTTCGATTTTGTCTGCGGCTTGGGGTTGGTCTAAGCCGTAGCGTAACATCATCGCTGCGCTTAAAACTTGGGCTAGGGGGTTGGCTTTATCTTGTCCTGCGATATCGGGTGCAGAACCGTGGACTGGTTCAAATACTCCAGGACTTGCAGCACCTAAACTAGCAGAGGGTAACATTCCAATGCTACCTGTCAGCATGGCTGCTGCATCAGAAAGGATATCACCAAATAAGTTGCCTGTGACGATAGTATCAAACTGCTTGGGAGCGCGTACCAATTGCATGGCGGCGTTATCTACATATAGATGTGAGAGTTCTACGTCTGGGTATTCTGTGGATAATTTGATCATGCGATCGCGCCACAACTGCGATACTTCTAATACGTTGGCTTTATCGACTGAGCAAAGTTTACCCCCGCGTTTCCGTGCGGCTTCAAATGCTACTCGTCCAATCCGATCAATTTCGGAGTCGGTATACACCATTGTATTGACACCGCGTTTCTCGCCTGTATCGGTGGTAAAAATGCCCTTGGGTTTCCCGAAATAAATTCCCCCGGTAAGTTCACGCACTACCATAATATCTACGCCTTCCACGACTTCCCGCTTCAGGGTGGAGGCATCTATAAGTTGGGGTAGAATTTGGGCTGGACGTAAGTTGGCAAATAGTTCCAAACCTGCGCGGAGTCCTAATAAACCTGCTTCTGGACGTTGGTGGGATGGGAGAGTATCCCACTTATAACCACCGATGGCGGCGAGTAAAACAGCATCACTGTTGCGACAAGTTTCTAGAGTAGCAGCCGGCAAAGGTTCACCTGTCGCGTCAATGGCTGCACCACCAATTAAAGCTTCTTGAAAATCGAACTGAATATCAAATTGCTGTCCTACAACTTTCAGTACGTCTACCGCCACAGCCATAATTTCGGGGCCAATGCCATCGCCAGGGAGTAGGGTAATACGGTAGTTCTGAGTCATAGCTAGTTTTTATGCGGTAAATGCTTGCAGATCAAATATCATACCGAGCAAGATGTACCTATGGAGTGTTTAATTTATTTGGATGTGTGTTGTCTGAATCGGCCTTTCGATGACCAGACACAAGAACGCATTCTTTTGGAAACAGAAGCAGTGCGGATAATCTTAACTCATTGTCAGATTGGTGAATGGCAATTACTGGGAAGTGAAGTCATAGATGATGAGTTGGAACAGACACCGGAAGGAGAAAGAAAACAGCAAATGATGATTTTGATGGCTGTAGCCAACACCAAAATTCTAGCTAATGAACAGGTTAAATATCGTGCGAGGCAACTTGCTGTTCTTGGTTTTAAAGCTTTTGATGCGGCTCATATTGCTTGTGCAGAAACTGGAAATGCCGATGTTTTATTAACAACTGATAACAGAATGGTGCGTTTAGCAGCCAGATACAGTGCCATGCTACAAGTGAGAGTAGAGAATCCATTACGATGGGTACTGGAGGTAATAGATGCTAGACGTAACTAAGCTGACTCAAGCTGAGATTAGACGGTTAGGAATAGAGGCACTCACTCAGGCTCTTGGTCCTGCTGGAATGGCGCGATTTATGCAGCAATTTGAAAAAGGTAGTGGAGATTACACAACCGATAGAGATGAAATATTAGGAAATCCCACCCTTGATGAAATTTTCGCTCGCATTGAAGAGCGACGAAAACAAAGTGAGTAGAATAAAAATTCTTAAATCTTAAAAAAAAGTATTTATACGCATTTTGAGCAGAATTTCTAGTATGTTCTTTGATAAATACCAATAATTAAGAATAATTTATGAACTTGCCGCAGATTGGAGAATTTGCGCTGAAACTCTTGACCGAGTTTGGCTTGAAAGTTATAGGTGCGATCGCGCTATGGCTGATTGCTCAAAGACTGATTGATTTTGGACTCAAGCTGCTGCGACGCGCTTTCCGCAGTCAAAATATTGAGCCGACGCTGATTAATTATTTGCTCAATATCATTGGCGTAACCCTGAGAATCGTTTTAGTTGTAGCAGTTCTCGGCTTTTTTGGGATTGAAACAACTTCTTTTGCAGCTTTACTAGCAGCTGCTGGTATAGCCATTGGTGCAGCTTGGGGTGGACTATTGGCCAACTTTGCGGCTGGTGCATTTTTAATTGTCTTTCGTCCGTTTAACGTTGGTGATTTTATTACAGCCGGTGGTGTGACGGGAACAGTTGTCGAAATTGGACTGTTCACAAGCAGCATCAATACACTTGATAACGTGTTAACAATTGTTGCTAATAACAAAATCTTTGGTGACAATATCCAGAATTATTCTGCCAATCCTTACCGTCGAGTTGATTTGGTAGCTCAACTGCATCATACTGTCGATCATAATCAGGCGATCGCGCTATTAAAGGCTAAGATTAGCCAAATTCCCAATGTGTTGGATAATCCCGCGCCAGATGTCGAAATTCTCGACTTCAATTTGGCAGGGCCAGTATTAGCGGTGCGTCCTTATTGCAATAATGACCACTATTGGCAAGTGTATTTTGATACTAATAAAGCTATTAAGGAAACCTTTGGTGAAGCGGGTTTCCCAGTTCCTGAACAACGTTATGCTGTCAGCAGTCCTTCAGAAGTTGCAATGAATGCTGTAGTTCCCACCGGCTCATTAAGTGAATTTATTTCACAGTAAAAACTATGCGCTGATTTGCAATGTATTAAATTAACAACAAAATAATAAGTGCAAAGTAGGTAAAGTAAATACTTTATCTACTTTTTTTAGTTGATTATTTATTGTTAGTTTCAGCGAAAACTCTAACTAAGTAAGTAGCTTCTAAAAATCAGCAGCGACAAAACCTCTCTTTAGGAAGAGGTGGGGTTTTCTGCTTATTCACACCATTATGGCAAGTACCAATAATTTCAGAAATTTATCCTGAATCTCTTGTCAACTTTAGTAATTTTACAAATCGAGAAAATTCTATGAATTTAACTCAAATTTGGCCGGTTGCCATTGGACTTTTAACACAATTTGGTTTGAAATTATTAGGCGCGATCGCCATATGGATTATTGGTCAAAGGTTGATTGATTTTGGCTTAAAATTACTACGTCGCGGTTTCCGCAGCCAAAATATTGAGCCGACACTAATTAGCTATTTGCTGAATATTATTTCCATAACGCTAAAAATTATTCTAATTGTGGCAATTCTTGGCTTTTTTGGTGTTGAAACTACTTCTTTTGCTGCATTGTTAGCAGCAATTGGTATAGCCATTGGTGCAGCGTGGAGTGGATTATTAGCAAACTTTGCAGCTGGTGCTTTTTTAATGATTTTTCGTCCCTTTAAAATAGGTGACATGATATCAGCCGCAGGTGTAACCGGAAAAGTGGCAGAAATTGGACTGTTTACAACAACTATCAATACACTTGATAATGTGATGACGATAGTTGCTAATAATAAAATCTTTGCTGACAATATTGAAAATTTCTCTGTCAATCCTTACCGTCGTGTTGATCTAACAGCACAACTACATCACAAAGTTGATCATAACGAAGCAATTAGGCTATTAAAACAGCGAATCAGCCAAATTCCCCATGTGTTAAATAACCCAGCCCCAGATGTAGAGATTTTGGATTTTAATCTGGCAGGGACTGTATTAGCGGTACGTCCCTATTGTAATAATGAACATTACTGGCAGGTTTATTTTGACACGAATAAAGTCATCAAACAAACCTTTGGCGAAGCTGGTTATCCTGTTCCTGAACAACGCTACGCATTTACTGGTAATTCTGAGGATGGAACTAAGCCTTTTGTTTCCTCTACATCTTTGAGAAATTCATAAGACTATAAGTTTGTAGTAAGCATTTTAGTCCTGATTTTCTAAGCACTAAAGTGCTTACTACAAACCCAAGATGCTAATCTAATTCATCTGAGAGCGATCGCAATGATAAGGGTACAGCCACTCACATCGAAATAGTCCTCGTGTATGCTTTTCGATAAAAGTACCCGCGTGGCGACTCTTTGATATATTAATTCCAGCTTTTGTTTTAACTTCGTATAACCAAGGAAATGCAACTACTAAAGTAACCATTGTTACCAAAAGATAACTAAATTTAGGTTTAAATTTTCTTGTTTTTCGGGAATTGCTGTTATGGTTTTGAGGCATAAAGTCTAAAACTGACAGTTAATTCAAAACCTATGTTAGCTTAAATTTTCAAATCTTGTGGGAACGGGTTGCTGTTGCACTTATCAATTTTCCTGATCTACCTTGGCTCATCACTTCCAATACATTTCGGTTAACATATGTACCCAGAATTAATTAATTCAAAATTATTCTTATTCTTCCTAACAAAATTTTGAATTTAAACAAGGTTATGACTCTCCTAAATTACCCAACTTAGGACTCCACCAGCCTTTTTGTGTGCTGAAATAAGCGACATCTTTATGTTTTTTATCTTGGCGTGACTGGGGATTAGAACACCGCAGCATGGTTTTGGGCTGTCCATCTTTGGTGTAACTGTACTCCTCTAAAGGCTGTTTGCATACAGGACAAGGATAAGACGTGACCTTAGCAGGCGGCTTTTGCTGATTCTCTCCTGCGCTGGCTTGATTTCTGGGTGCTTCCCAAGTTTTGCTGCGATCGCTCCAAAACAGTACAATGTTGGCACAGCCACTAGTACACTTGAGAAAATATTTTTTCTTAAGTTTACTGCTTTTAATCTTAGAGAGAAAATTGTTACACTCAGGGCAACGCGTCCTAGAGGTTTCGTACTGGCGTGTAGCAGATGCCGTAATATTTGACACGCCCACCACTACAGTTTTAGCTTTGGTGAGTGCTGGTACAAAGTAATCCTGATTCCAAGTAGTGAGATATTGTTGCCAGCCTTGTTTACCGTGAGCGATCGCATCTAGAGCGTCTTCCATCTTAGCGGTGAATTCTGCTTCTAGTAAATCCGGCAGTGCTTTCTGTAAAAAGGCATCAACTTCTAATCCTAAAGCTGTGGGTTGTAGGCTTCCCTTTGCCAACTCCACATAACCCCGATGCTTGAGGGTGGCGACAGTAGGCGCATAGGTACTAGGGCGACCAATGCCTTTACACTCCATTAACTGCACTAATTTGGGTTCACTGTAGCGTGGCGGCGGTTGTGTCTGTTTTTGCTCAAAATTGGCATTTTTCAGATTTAGAGCTTGTCCTTGCTGCACAGAAGGTAAAACCGAATCCTTGCTGAGATTATTCCAATACTTGGCATAACCATAAAATTCTATGATTTGCCCTCTAGCTTGCCACAACAGATTCCCTGACTGCGTGACCACTTGAGTTTTACGGAGTTGGGCAGAACGACACTGAGAAGCAACTGCCCGTTTCCAAATCATCACGTATAAATTAAATTCATCGGCTGGTAATTCAATTCGTAATTGTGCTGAGGGACGAAATACGTCTGTAGGGCGAATTGCTTCATGGGCTTCTTGTGCAGATTTGCTGCTGCGATGCTTGGCTACTTGGGGTGGCACGTTCTGCGGGTCATTTTGTTCTAACCACTGACGCGCACTCGCACAAAATTCAGGACTCAATATTACTGAGTCTGTTCGCATATAAGTAATTAACCCAGCCTCATACAACTTTTGCGCCACCTGCATAGTTTTGTCTGGGGCAAATCTCAGCTTAGAACCGGCTGCTTGTTGCAAAGTGGAGGTGGTAAAGGGTGGAGGCGGTTGACGCTGAACTGTCTTACCTTCCACCTGGATAACTTGGTGAGGATATTTTCGTGCTTCCTCGACTAACTTTGTAGCCTCTGCTTCCGACAGCACACGCTTAGATTCTGGTGCTTTTGTTGTATTATCTGCGGCATCATCATGGGTTTCTACTGCTTGTTGTTCCGCTTCTTGGGCTGAGTTTGCCATACCCTTGTAAAAAGCTCGGAAACCCTCGGCATAATCTACCCAGACATTCCAATAATCTTGGGGAACAAAAGTTTGAATCTCTCTTTCGCGCTGACAAATTAGATGTAATGTAGCACTTTGGACTCTACCGACACTTTTAGCACCGTTATTTAATGCCCAAACGAGGGGACTGCCTTTATAACCTACCAACTTATCTAAACAGTCGCGGCATAATCCTGCACCTACCAAGTTAGAGTCTAGCTTTCTGGGGCGAGCGATCGCAGACCTCACCGCCGATGCTGTAATCTCAGTATATATAACTCGTTTCGCATCACGTAATCCTAGCACTTCTTTAAGATGCCAGGCGATCGTTTCTCCCTCCCGGTCTGGGTCAGTCGCCAAGACAACTTCGTCAACCTGCTTAGTAAACGCCTTTAGCTGCTGAATTGTCTCCTTAGCCCGTTGGTCACGCGGCACATAGTTGCATCGGACACTACCGCCATCCATACTAAATCCCAGTGAATCCTCACCTTCATTGCTGAGTTCTCGAATGTGACCACAACTAGCACGGACAATCCAGTCTGCACCCAGAATTTGACTAAGTTTTTTAACTTTACCAGGGGATTCAACGACTAAAAGACGTTTCACCATAGCACCCGCTTGTTAAATACTCTTATAACAGAAGCAACTTTTGATCATACACTTAGTAGTTATGTACTATCAATACTTACATACTAAATATATCTTGTGTCAGTTGATTTATACATACCCTGACAGTTATTCTGCTTGAAGCCCTCAATTTACCTACACCTTCCATGCCTCGTAAAATTGCGTCTCCACCTCACACCAGCAAAACAATACCCTTGGCTCTTTCCGAGTTACATATCCGCTTAGAGGGATTAGAAAAGGAACATCAATCGCTACTGAAACAAATTAAGAGAAAGCGAACAGAACTAAAGAATTTTGTTGACCAGATACGTTCTTTAGCCACGGAGATATTTCACAAAGCCAATCCCAATTTCCGAAAAATGGCAGAACTTGACCAAGAAATTCATACTCTATTCAAAGAAATTTTAACTAAAAGAAAGTTCGGTAAACAAACAAAAAAAAATATAGAAGCAGTTTATCAACAACTCCAGTTAACAGGAATCATCAGTTTAAAATTTGATGTTTCTGATGCAGATACAGAACTAGATGAATTGTTTGAAAATCTCCGTCCTCAAGATGATAATTCCCAAGAAACAAGTAAAGACAGCCATCAAGCTTGGGAAACACAACAATCTATAGAATCTCCTTCTGCAACTAGAACAGATGAATCTAGAAAAGTTCGGCAAACATTTTTGAGGTTAGCAGAGATTTTTCACCCTGATAAAGTCCAAGATAACGAAACCCTTCAGTACCATACCGAAATCATGAAGGAAATCAATAAAGCTTACCAAGAAGGGGATTTGGCAAGACTCTTAGAAATAGAGCAAAAGCATCAAGTCGGCGAATCTATCGATAATAATAGCGAAGATGATTTAACTCGCAAATGTAAAATTATAGAACAGCAAAATGAAATTCTACTCAATCAATATGAGAACTTGAAACAGGAACTACGTTCAGCTAAAAATACTCCTGAAGGCGCAATGGTTGCTGATGCTCGTAAAGCAGCTAAACAAGGTATTGACTCTATTGATATGATGCTAGAGACAATAGATCATCAGATTAATGTAGTCACGGAAATTCGTGATTTTGTCCAAAATTTCCGTGACCAGAAATTGACAATTAAAGAATTTCTGAGTGGTCCAGTAACTCTACGTTCATTGAATGAGGCAATGATGGAAGATATGCTTGAGCAAATGATGTCAGAATTAGACGGAATAATAGTATTTTAGAAAGAAAGTTAGGCGCAGACTGTACTAACTCTCAACTTGCACCATTTTTAATGATCCTAGAGTTGACAATTCCGAGAGAGCGTCCGCAAGGAAGCCTGTCATCTATGTTTCTTGAAGCTAACTCACTACTAACCTTTAAATTTCCTCCAAAAATAACCCCATTACTCATAAAAAAAGGCTTGGTTAAACCAAGCCTTTATATATACCAAGCATTTACTACACCAAGATTAATGTAAACCTACTCTTACTTTAGTTCATCTTCCTATAGAGTGTATACAAATCATCTCAAAGCTGATATGTGCTAATTTAGCTGATAATAAAAAAGGTTTGGTCTTTAACCAAACCTCTATAATTGCTGTGCTTAACAACGTACAAAATTAATTTAAAACGACTGTCTTGACATAGCATCTTCCTTCAGTATGTATCAATTTATTGCTATAAATGGTAAATTCATCATTTTGTCAGATTTAACTTCTCAGCAATAAATTTTATGTCCAGAAAACTAATAAAAAGTAAAAAGAGGCTTGAGTCATCACTCAGCCCCTAGGCATACCAGGTGTTTACCATATGCTTTTAATTTATGCCTAATTTGAGAATAATTCATCTGTCAAAAAGATGTGTACAAAATTTAAAAAATCTGGTATGCAATTCTAGAATACTAATTCTGTATTCAGCATTATAGAGATTTTCAATTTAAAAAATCCCCAATTTGTAGTGGTATAACAAGGCTTAAATGAGGCAAAAATTTTTAGCCTGGGTTAACGCAAAGAACTCAAAACCTTTATCTATGTTAGGTTTACTTGCGTCAACCCAACCTATGTCTAATTCTAAGTCTCATGTACAAATTTAATCAAATTAAAAGAAGACCCTGGAAGATAATCCAGGGTACACACACGTTTTTCAGGCATTAACAAGCTAAATTCTACCTATTTAGGAAATTTATATCCCCCATCTATGGAAAGATGCTGATTCAGTTTTTGCTTGATAATTAGCAGATTATTTTAAATTAATTAAAGTATTTAAACAAAATATTATTTTCTAATTAAAGTTGTAAATATTAAAATAAAAAATTGTTTTTTAAGTTTTTACAAAATAGGCTTGGTTGTTATCCAAGCCTATACAAACCAAGAGTTTACCATATGCCACGTAATATATTTTAAATACTACTTTAGTCCATCTATCAATAGGTGTGTAAACATAGCCTAAAATCTAGTGAGCAAGTTTTAAAATATACATTTAATAGAAATGAAATAAATATTGTCACCTGATAACCCAAAATTTTGTATACCTATAGAAAAGGTTTAGCTAGTGCTAAACCTCCATAGAAAGCAGTTATTCGACACACCAGAATTAATTTAAAACTACTCTTGTTATAGGTCATCTTCCTAAAGGATGTGTTTAAATATCCCTTTTTTTGATATCTAAGGGAAGTAACGTCCAAAATTGACTCTGCACTTTTTGAAGGGGTCAAAATTTATGGAAAATATATCTCATTGCGATCGCAATAATAGGAGACATATCCTACAGCTTGAGATGAGATTAAACGGAGAGGGGGGGATTCGAACCCCCGTTGAGTTTCCCCAAAACGCATTTCGAGTGCGTCACCATCAACCACTCGGACACCTCTCCAGATATTAACTCACGGGTTTGAGTGTTTAAAAGTTCAATCCTAGTGAGTTTAGGAAACTACTGAGACTCAGTTTCCTCTTGTCATCATAGCATCCCTTCACCCCCGCAACACTGCCAACGCTGCGGCCACTTCCTGTCCCTTCTCCTCAATAAAATCCAACAAGTCCTCTGGGGTGTGGGTATCTTCCTCAACCTTGACGTTAGGGTTAACCGCCTTGAGGTCATAAGTTTTTGGCTTCAATTCCTACATGGGTAACAGTTCTAAAAATTCTTTAAAGTGTTTACGGCTTAGTGGGGTGCGTTTTCCTATCTTGATATCAAACAAGTCATAATACCAAATTTTCTCTGTCACCTGGCCACGAGTAAAGAACAGAATATTGGCTTTTACACCCCCACCAGCAGCTACGAATGTACCAGCAAGTAAGCTCACAATACACCACAGTTTACAGTCATTTAATAGCTTGCATTTAGTTTGAAGGAAGGCTGTTTCATTGGTGCGGAACAGTAGTAGAAACAATGTTAGATATAGGATTTACTGAATTCTTAGCCATGAATAAACAAGATGTGCAAAGTCTTGATTGGCATTTCTGAAATCAAGATAAATTAAGAACTGCACTTAAGAACTGCACTAAAGTATCTTTATAAAAATGTTGCCTTAGACTTTTTTATCATTTAATAATCTGAGTAAAAATAAGCCAGTAATGCTACCATAAATCAACCCAGTAGATAAACTAATTGATAAACCCGCCACAGGTATAAGTACAAATAAAGCTCCCAAACCGCCCCCCGTTAATTCTACGACAATTGAAGTGCAAAGAAAATATACGAATACACCTACTGTCCCACTAGATAAAAAGCCTAAAAGATTAGCAAATAACCAGCTATAAATTTTTTTCATTTCCCATCTCATAACCAATCCTTGAGCAAAGCTTAGGGAAATTATGGTGATAAATACACCTGATATTAAAACAACAGCCGGGTTAGAGATGTAACGACCTAATAAGCTTGTTATTCCCCCACCTATAAACATACCGAAAGTTGTTGCTAAAATCCATTTAACCAGAATATGATTATTGATTGCGAAGATTCTTTGATTGAAAAGTTTTGGTAAAAATAAACCTTGGGCAAATCCCAAAAAGAATCCGCAAGTAGCACCTGATATAGGCAAGTATTCTAGTGTATATGTATAGGTGGAAAAGAAAGCAGTAATAATACCACTACTTAAGCCAATAGTATTTCCTATTACCCAAAACCAGATTTTTTTGTCTTTTAAAGGATTTTTATACATGGTTAGCTATGCAATTTGATGGGTGTTATGTATTCATCCAGGGTAATAGTCTGACAACTTAGTAATGATACGAACTTAAGAGGGTGCATTCACTTTTGGAAAAAACATAATTATCTAGTGCCAGAAACTCCACTATATGGGGTTTCTAAAAAAAATGATCTGCCAAAATTGGATGCTCCCACAATTTTTTATTCTTAATTAGAGAATAGGAGCTAGTGAAAGATATCTCTTTTAGAGTAATACGTTTATATTGCGCTGTACTATTCGTTTGCGATCAGCTTCGCTGGTGCTGAAAGCAATCGCCCTGTACCAGTTGCGTAAGTCCTGCTTATAATGCCCACTTTTATGTTCTTCAACAAGCAAAACTCTAGAGGTATTTCTTTGATTCTTGAAGTATGATGAGTTTTTGCTTTTAAGTCAGAACTAAGTTATCCCGGTGAATGACAGTTTCCGCACCGACATAACCTAAGATTGCGGGAATGTCTCTAGAGTGACACCCACGAATCTTTTCCAGGTCGGTGCTATTGTAGTTAACTAGTCCCCTGGCAATCTCTTGACCGTTGACATCGCATAATTGCACTGCATCTTGGCTGTCAAATTCGCCTTCAATGGTTTTAATCCCAGCTGCTAATAAAGATTTACCTGCTTCGACGATAGCGGCGATCGCGCCTGTATCTAAATATAATTTCCCCGCAGGTACAAGACCATATGCAATCCAGCGTTTACGCGCAGAGGTTGGTTCTGGTTGGGGTTGAAAATGTGTACCAATGGCTTCCCCTTGTAAAATCTTCTCGATATTATGCGGGAATCTTCCTTGTGTAATCACGGTACGCACTCCCGCCGCGATCGCAATTCTCGCTGCTGAGATTTTTGTCACCATACCACCAGTACCCCATTGTGAACCTTGAGAGCCTGTTTGCACTTGTAATTCTGCCAATTCTTTCATGCTCGTCACTAGAGAGATTGGTTGCGCGTCGGGTACAGAACGGGGATCAGCAGAGTACAGTTTATCGACATCGGTGAGCAAAAATAACCAATCTGCTTCTACAAGGCTGGCTACCAAAGCCGAAAGGGTATCATTATCGCCAAATTTCAGTTCATCGATGGCTACGGTATCATTTTCGTTAACGACAGGAATTACCCCCAATCCCAGCAGTTCACCAAAAGTATTGTAGACATTGAGATAGCGGCTGCGCTGGACTAAATCGCTACGAGTCAACAAGACTTGAGCAATTGGCTGTTGCAAGGTGGTAAATAAATCATCATACACCCGCATTAATCGCCCTTGACCAACGGCGGCTACGGCTTGTTTCAGTGCGATCGCTTTAGGACGTTCGGTTAAACCCAAACGCGCACAACCCACTCCCACAGCCCCAGAAGACACTAAAATAACTCGATGACCCTGCTGTCTTAAATAAGTCAGAGTTTCTGCTAAAGTGGCGATCGTCGAAAGTGCCAGTTGTCCAGTCTGTGGTTGAGTTAGGCTAGATGTGCCGATTTTGACGACAATTGTTTTGGTCATTAGTCAATCCCCTTTAGGGAATTAAAAATTAAAAATTAAAAATTAAAAATTAAAAATGACAATCCCCATAAATAAATTTAAGAAATTGAAACAAAGACTTTTCCTGCTTTGTGCTGAAGCATCGCGGCACAATTGTTTCTAAGTTATCCATAAATGAATTTAGAGGCTTGTATCCTTTTCTCCTTCGGGCAAAAAAGCCCTGAGTTCTGGACTAATTAATTAACCAATAAATTGCAAAACGCCAGTCCTTCTATAAGTGAAGGCTGACGCTTTACTAGTTTATATTTAATTTGTTATGGGCTAGGGTCTTTTTTGGCTGACCCCATGTTACTAATACTTATAATCTTCGATTTTTTGCTGCTTACCATTTTTCTTAATTATTTTTTTAGATTTAGATTCTTTAAGTATTGATTAATCTTTGTGAATTTTTGTGTCCTGGGAGATGATCGAAGCTCCGAGGATTTCTGAGAACCAAACTTCAAAGTTACGAATAGGATGGGAGCGCAGAGCAGCATCAGGATGGATAATGGGTTCTACCAAAATGGTAAACATACCTAAACGATTCCCTGCTAAGACATCGGTAAATAAGCGATCGCCTACCATCCCTACTTGATGCACAGGTAAATCCATCGCTTGGAGTGCAGAACGAATTTTTCTGCGGGAAGGCTTGGCTGCTCCTAGGTAGTATGGCAAGTTCAGAGAGCGAGCAATGCTACCAATCCGGGCTTCGCTCAAGTTATTGCTCACTAAGCAAAGCGATGTACAGATACGCATTTGCTCTACCCAGTCCTTAAGTTCTGGGGAAGCTGCTCCGACTCTAATCGGTACTAAAGTTTCATCGACATCCAACACTAGCCCTTTCAGCCCATAATGTTGAATAATCTCTGGTGTGAGGTTCAACACAGAACCATCCAAAATCAAATTAGGCTGTAAGAACTTGTTCCAAGTCATAGTCAATAGTAATTAATCATTAGCATTAGTCATTAGTCATTAGTCATTAGTCAACAGTTATCGGACTGCTTCCCCTGTCACCTGTACCCTGTCACCCGTCACCTTTCCCCTGTCACCTTTCCCCTGATATTGATTTTCACAGTAACTTAATTGCAGGTTGAATCAACCTAAGTCATGATAACTGCTTGACTCTGTGACTAGAATTTTTCGGTTGTATTGAAAATTCTTAATTAAAAATTTAAAAATGCCAGATTTTAATTTTTAATTGGAAACTTTTCATTTTATTCCACTTCATTAAAAAGTTGCTCTTCTAAAAGCGGTTGCACTTCGCGGAACTCTTCTGGAGACAGTAATACAGGTTCGCCAGTTTTTGCTATTCTGGCAAAAAACAGCAGTGGATCAAGCGGCGTATAAATTGCGTACTCCTGCTCATCATGATAGAAGGTGGTAAGTAATTGCAATTGCTCTGGTTCTAAATCTGCCTCATCCTCTTCGATTTCTAGAGTAAAAAGTTCTGAATCTTCTACCGGTGGTAATTCGCCAGCAACTGTCAAAGCGTAAGCAGTGTTTTTTAGCAACAAGTTTTGCTCCGCTAAGACAGCTTGAGCTGTGCTAAAAATTTCGTCAATTATGGCATCATCTTCTACCAGAACAGCTTCTTCTTCTTCGTCATCACCTTCCCAAGCAAAAATTTCTATGGGTGAATCTACAGGAAGCAACAGAACATATTCCTGTCCATCTGCTGAAAGCGAATGTTCTATGTAACATTCAAGGGTTCGCCCCTTATCATCAGTCAAAGTGATGGAACCTGTGGGAGCTTGATCGTTATTTTCAGAAAATGGAGAAGAAAACATAGCTAATGGATGAAACTTGATAAGTACCAACAGTTGTGAAAATCGCTTTGCTGTTTTATGACTAATAATGTCAAGCAAATAGCTTTAGATTTAAATACAACTGCTGTGTAACAGCTTTCAGAATATCATGTTCAAAGGTATCAATACTCTATAGCTATCTCTGAACCGTGGGTAATAGCTCGTTTGCTATCTAGCCACTGCTGCAAAATTAGAGATGCAGCTTTGCGATCGATTAAAGCTTTATTCCGTGAAGGTGAGCGATTTTCAGCTATGAGTAGTTGTTCGGCTTGAAAAGAAGTTAGTCGCTCATCGACGTACTCTATAGGCAGTTGTAGAGCTTTCGCCAGTCTATTCGCAAATTTTTGGACATGGCGAGCCTGAAAACCTATAGAGCCATCCATTGAATAGGGTAAACCTACAACCAGCACCTGTACTTCGCGTTCATGAACTAAATTACGGATTTGCACCACATCTTGCTCAAAGGATTTACGCTCCAGAGTTGTTATCCCTGTAGCGATTAATCCCGTGCGATCGCATCCCGCAATGCCAATCCGCTTGCTACCTACATCTAATCCCAGTGCTGATATATACTTTGTGGTCATTAGTTATCAGTTATTAGTGAACAGTAAACAGTTCACTGATTTAACTCCCTTGTCTACCTTGTCTACCTTGTCTACCCAGTCCCCAGCTTTGCAATGAGTGGATTTTAGATTATTCAATCCAAAATCTAAAATCTGTCTTGAAAAGTTTCCTACGGCGGGAAACCCGCCTACAGAACTTTCCGCAAAATCTAAAATTCATAGTCCCCAGAAGTGACTAATTCTCCTGTTTGCCATCCGTTGATTCATGGTGGCAAGACGGATCAATATTACAGTTTTTGCAGCCAAAATTGACTGATTCTGACGGGTTTTTGATGGGGATTTCTGAAGCTTGCTGCTGTCTGGCTTCTGCCCAAGACATCCCTCCAGGTATGGGTTTGCGGGCTGGTTGTAAGCCTTGGAGTACGTCAGTCCACTGAATGCCTTCTAAGGAAACCAATTTTGATTCCCGTAGTTTGTGCCACACAGAGCGCGACATAACTAATGTATGTTCTATGCGTTTCGCTCCAATGCGCTCTAAATACTCTTCTCTTTCTGGCTGATAGTCAGAAGACGCTAGTTTTAACCCTTGTTGGGGAAAATCTTGGGCAATGCGAGCCAACTGAGCCAGTAGCTCTGGATATAGCCAAGTATAGGCAGGATGAACGGTGAGGGTAGCGACGTGGGGGGTTTCGCCTTTGCGATCAAGCTGCACCTGAAAATAGCCGATGGCTGCTTTACGTTGGGGTTCAAACACGTAGCCACTGACTACTTCGGTTTTTGTTACCCATTGCTTAATAGCATCAGACAATGCAGCGAACAAAGTGGTTTTAAAGTCGCGGTTATTGCGATCGAATACTTGACGCACTAAAGGCGGCATTGATGCTGTATCTAATTGATATAGTAACTGGGCATCAGCATTACTTACAGGTAGAAGGTTAGGCAAGTCTGGTTCGGCTTGCGCTAGTTCTGTGAGCAGTTCCGGCTCTATTTCCCAGTAAGTCATTTCCGCTAGACGCTGAAATCCATTTTGGCGATAAAGTGCTAGCGATTCTAGATCATTGACATTCACTTCCAATAACCAAGTCCGAGCTTCCAAAATCGACTCGAAGCAATGGCGTAAGAGTTGCGAACCAATTCCTTGCTTATCAGCACCTCGATCCAACACCACCCGATCAACGCGCCAAGTGCTGCGTGTCCGATTGAACGGTGATACTTGAATCATCCCTAAGAGCATCCGTCCCTGTTCGGCTACATAGGCACAGAAACGATATTTTAGCGGGTTGGGAAACCAACTCAAAAATCGAAGTAACCCATACCAGCGATGCAACAATTCCATTTGCTGCTTCACAACGCTGATACCCTTGGGAGACAAGGCGGCGAATGACTCTTGAGATATGCGCTCAATTCCATCCAGATCCCGGTATTGGACTGGCCGGATGACAACGCTGAGGTTTTGGGGAAGTAAGGAATTCATTTTAATTTGGGCTGCCATGTAGCCTTAACTAACTGGGAACAGAGGAACTGCTGCAATTATCTTAACGGCTTTCCGTTCTTTACTATTGCTCCAAAAGGGTGATTTTCGTCACTAAAATACTTAAAAAATAGAAGAAGCAGACCTGTTGAGTAGACTTTTGGTGTTCACCCAACATAATCTGCTTTTATTTTATTTGCTTTTTTTGTTAATTATATTTTTTCTTAACTACGCATCCCCAGGAGTGAAGTATTAACCCTGACTACACAAGGCTTTTATGTGCTTTTTCAGTGCTATCTAGTATAAGCCCTGACGAGAAACCAGCTTTTCAACGGTGGCTTGGGTTTGATGTAACAATTGTTCTCTACTATCTTCCTGTGTTGGCTTGAGGGTTGGAAGCAGATTGCGCGCTTGTAGAGTCATATGCAACTGTAGATGGGCAACGTATTCACTGATATCTTCGTTTGTTAAAACCGCGCCCTTGGATAAATTTGATTCCATTGCCACTGTGTTCTCCTTATCTCTAGTGCTGTGTCTTCACATCATAAAAACTTATCATGTTGTTTTGCTGGGCTTCTTAATTTGCAACGAAGTTTAACGGTTGTTTGCAAAAGAGGGACTGGGGATCAGGGGCTAGTACCGCTACGCGGAAGTCAAAAGTCAAAAATCAAAAGTCAAAATGAAGACAGCTTAAGGGTTTTGTTGATTTGGAATAGGTAGTTTATTTACGCCGTGCTGTATTTAGTAAAAAATTTTTATCTGATCAGGGTATATTTTCTGGAAGTGGCTTTATTAACTTTGTAGTGTCTTAGTAGTTCTACTCGGTACGCAGTTCTTTTCTCTATAGCCAATACTTTGGAGAAAACCCTGATTTGGCAATGATTGCGAGCATTTTGTTGCTAGGCTAAACATTGCAAACATGACTAGAGTAAACTCTGAGATTTAGTGAAGTTTCCGCTAAGAATACTAAGTTTTTTTACTTGGGAAACTAATTCACACTCAGTTAAGTCACGGAATATACGAAGATTGACAGACCAAACTCTGGTCGAAAATTTTCAATCAAGTCTGTAAAAATACCCAAAGGAAGTGGAGTTATGAATAATCAGAATTTCAAGCAAACACCTATCAAGTTTGCACAAGTTGCTTTGGCTACAACTACTGTATTAATGACGGCTGCTATTAGTCCTGCCTTGGCTAACAAAGTTGAGATTTTAGGTGCAAATTACGGTGGTAATGGTTGCCCTGGAGGATCTGCTAGTGTGAGCGTTAGCCCTGACGGACAAGAGCTAAGTATTCTCTTTG
Organism: Anabaena sp. UHCC 0399; assembly: GCF_034931465.1. Lineage (NCBI taxonomy): Bacteria > Bacillati > Cyanobacteriota > Cyanophyceae > Nostocales > Nostocaceae > Anabaena > Anabaena sp. UHCC 0399. The sequence continues at coordinate 85,222 of NZ_JAYGGZ010000022.1, forward strand.
ATAAATTTATCGCCCAAGGGAATAACGCCACAGAAAGGCGCAAAAGCTGTAATATGAGCATTCCGATTAAAGTACCCCAAGGCTTTCAAATTTCCTTCTATGATGCTGATTATCGGGGTTATGTTGCTCCTAGGACTACTGGTAATTTGAGAGCAGAATACTTTTTTGCTGGTCAGCGTGGCCCTGTTTTCTCCAGAGCATTTAAAGGGGAAACTGACTATAACGTCCGAGATAAACTAGCAACTATAGCTAACGTCTGGTCACGCTGTGGTGACAGTGTAAATATGCGGGTGAATGCTGCGATGACCGCTAGTGGTCAAGGTATGGCGACTGTTGATTCCTTTGATCTTACACATCGTGGTTTGGTATATCACATCAAATATCGCAAGTGTTAGTAGTTGACCCTCTTCATTACTAATTCGTAATGAAGAGGGTAAAAACTGTTACTTGACTTTAAAGCCTGGCTGTTTTAAAGGAGAGCCAAGAAATAAGGGTTGAGCAATTAGTAACCAAAGTCAGCAAGGCAGATTTTTGAGGTGTGGTCAAACCTGTTACTGCATAGATAGATGTTTATCTGTTCGTAAATTTGTTCGACTGTGAACGTATTGATACGCTGTTCTGTGTCTATATCCTAAATTGTAATAGCAGCATAGCCATCACCAGCTGCCAGCATATTACCTTCTGCGTTGAAGGCGGTGTACAAGACCCCAGTATTGTGTCCTTCTAGCGTAGCTATACAATTACCACTATCTATGTACCAGAGTTTAATAGTGTTGTTACTGCTGGTACTAGCCAAGATACTACCATCAGGGCTAAAAGCGATCGCCCACAATATATCTTCATGGTCTTTTGAGGGTTAAGCCATCTGCAACGGTGGCGAGTCAATTAACTGGGGATTGAACTGCGATCGCATGGATAGAATTAGTGTGTCCTTACAATGTCTGAAGACATTAGAGAGTAGTAATATCCCAAAAACAAATTGTGCTTTGATTCAGCCAAGAAATTCATTTCTTGGCTATTAAAGTTGCAGATGTTAATGTGGAAATGTTTAATATTGCTTGAGTTCTATACTTTGTGCAAAGTAAAAAAGGAAACTCATTGTGCTTAAACAATTTAAACAAATCCAGGCAGTTTTTGCTGCCAAAAAATTAGGGAAATTCGGTGATTTTGCTATTCTTAAGTCTGATTTATTCGGGGCTAAAGTTGCTCCTGGAGTAGCTGAAAAGTTGCAATCAGTAGAGGGATATTATCCTCCAATTGATTTGGATAAATTAAGGCAATATCCTCTAGGCACATTCGGACGCGAATATGCCGATTATATGCAGATTAATCATCTTAAACCACTGAATGTTAGTCCAGAATTAGCGGATGTTGCTCAACGCAATGTCTTTGCTTTACGTTATGCTGTCACCCACGATATTTTTCACGTTTTACTCGGCTTTGATACTACCTACGCTGGGGAAATTGGCGTATTGGCATTTGCTGCGGAACAAAACTATAGTAAATCACTCAAAATCAGCTTACGGTTAGCTCAATTTATCTATCCTATACTTGCTCCCCAACAAAGCAAGATGATTTACGCTAACCTAAACAAAGGTCAAAAACTGGGGAAAATAGCAGATTTTTTGTTGGGTTATCACTTTGAAGAACATTGGCAAGAACCAATTGAGGAATTAAGAAAGAGTCTAAAATTAGTATAATTAATGACGAATATTTCCGAAAATACAGTCTAAAACCTGAAAAGAGGAGCATTACCTATGATTACTATTAAAGAGAATAACAATAATCAAACTATCCCTAAATTACCAGCTAAACCAAGTGTACCTAGATGGTTGCAAACTTTTAGAGGCATTACTAACCCAGTATATTATCTCAAGAAAACACAACAAGAATATGGAGATATATTCATATCAGAGTTTAATAATTTTCCTCCACAAGTAATTATTAGTAATCCTCAAGCAATTCAAGAACTATTTACTGCTGACGCTCAATTATTTGATGCGGGGAAAGGTAATTATCTGATTCAACCGTTAGTAGGGGCTAACTCGCTAATTTTGCTAGATGGCGATCGCCACTTACAACAGCGTAAACTGTTAATGCCCCCCTTCCACGGTGAACGGATGCGGGCTTATGGTCAATTAATCTGTGAAATCACCAAGCAAGTCACTAGTAAATGGACTGTGGGACAGCCATTTATCGCCCGTCCCAGTATGCAGGATATTTCTCTGCAAGTAATTTTACGGTCTGTGTTTGGGCTGGAGGAAGGCGAACGTTACCAACAAATCAAGCAAGTCTTAACTGAGATGTTGGATACTTTTAACCAACCGTTGAGTGCTGTTTTCTTATTTTTCAAATCTTTGCAACGGGATTTAGGGGCTTGGACTCCTTGGGGGCGGTTTCTGCGCCGCCGCCAGCTACTTGATGAGTTGATTTACCAGGAAATTAATGAACGTCGTAACCAAGTTGATGCTGAAAGTGAAGATATTCTGAGCTTGTTATTGTCGGCGCGGGATGAAAATGGTCAACCCATGACCGATGTTGAGTTACGAGACGAGTTAATGACTATGCTATTTGCTGGTCATGAAACTACTGCGATCGCTTTATCTTGGGCGTTATATTGGGTTAATTACTTGCCAGAAGTGCGGGAAAAATTGCTGCAAGAACTCAACTCAATTGATATAGCTAATGCAGACCCCGCAATAATTACTCAACTACCTTATTTAAATGCTGTTTGTTCAGAAACTCTGCGAATTTATCCAGTAGCTTTCTTTGCATTTCCACGCATTCTCAAAGCACCAATGAAATTCCAGGGCTATGATTTACCGAAAGGAATGATGATTTCTCCTTGTGTTTATTTGACTCATCATCGTCCAGATATATATCCTGAACCTGAGCAGTTTAAACCAGAACGTTTTCTAGAGAGCCAGTTTTCTCCCTATGAGTTTGTACCTTTTGGTGGTGGAAATCGTCGCTGTTTAGGTATGGCATTTGCTTTGTTTGAAATGAAGTTAGTTTTAGCAACGATTTTCTCAAATTACTCTCTGGAATTGCTAGATAAAGTTCCTCTCAAACCTGTGCGGCGTGGTGTAGTTTTTGCGCCTAATGGGGGCGTGAATTTGATGGTTAAGGAGAAAAGGTAAAAATTTTTAACCACAGAGACACTAAGACACGGAGGGAAAAAGGGTTTTGTTTCTGGTGTATGCACTGAATGAGGGTTAATTATACTCATATTCACCTAAGCTCATTTATCTGTATCATATGTTCAGATAAAAGGGGAGCTATTCAAGATGTCCGTTACCAATTCATCACCCCAACTGAAACGGGAGTTAGGGGTTTTTGGGGCGACACTGATGGGGTTAGGTTCGATTGTCGGGACGGGTGTCTTTGTCAGCATTGGCATTGCGTCCGGTATTGCAGGGACGGCGGTCATTTTGGCGGTAGCTATTGGGGCAATTGTGGCTACTTGCAATGGACTCAATAGCGCGCAACTGGCAGCTAATCACCCAGTCAGTGGCGGTAGTTATGAATATGGTTACAAGTATCTCACTCCTGCTTTTGGGTTCACCGCAGGTTGGATGTTTTTAGTAGCCAAGACGGCTTCGGCGGCAACGGCTGCTTTGGGTTTTGCCGGTTACTTGCTGAATCTCTTGGGTGGGAGTTCTGATTGGGTGATTCCTATAGCTGTCTTGGCTGTAGTAATTATGACTTTAGTAGTTTTGAGTGGGATTAAACGCTCTAATCTGACTAATATAGTTATTGTCTCGGTAACGCTGTTATCTTTGGCGTTCTTTATTTTGGCTTGTCTACCCCGCGCAGTAGAACAGGGAGTTAATAATTTAACACCGTTTTTTAGTAGTTCTCCGGGGGCAGTGCTTCATGCCAGTGCGTTGATGTTTGTGGCTTATACTGGCTATGGACGGATTGCAACTATGGGGGAAGAAGCCCGTTCTCCTAGGGAAACGATTCCTAAAGCGATGATTGTTTGTTTGTTCGTCACGATGTTGCTGTATATGACAGTGGCGACAGTGGGAATTGGGGCTGTGGGTGTGGAGACTTTGGCGAATGCTACAGGACAGACTAAAGCCGCGCCGTTGGAAGTTGTCGCCCGTACTGTCGGGGGTACTGGTGCGGCTGTAGTTTTAGCTATCGGTGCAATAACAGCCATGTTAGGCGTGTTGTTAAACTTAATTTTGGGCTTATCCCGCGTATTACTGGCAATGGGTAGACGTGCAGATGCGCCCAGATTTTTAGCACGTTTGAATCGAGAACAAACAGCCCCTTATTTGGCTGTGATAGTTGTGGGAATTGCGATCGCTCTTTTAGTATTATTAGGCAATGTCAAAACAACATGGTCATTTAGTGCCTTTAGTGTCTTAATTTACTACGCCATCACCAATTTTGCGGCTTTAAGACTCCCCGTTTCAGAACGCCTTTATCCTGTGTGGATAGGTTGGATAGGGCTTTTATCTTGTTTATTCCTAGCCTTCTGGGTAGACTCTGCGATTTGGCAAGTCGGTTTAGGTTTGATTGTAGCAGGATTAATTTGGCATCAGATCAGGCAATCGCTATTCCAACAAAATTAAAGTTTTATAGCGTTTCTCGGTTGAGTGAGGCACAATCACTCCACCCTCCCCACCAGCGACCTACCGTGTACACACAAGTTTTAGCTGCAAGGGTTTCAAGTTCTATAGACCCTTTAAATTGTCATTACGAGCGGAGCGAAGTAATCGTATAATCCCTTAGTTTTTGCGATTGTTTCGTCGTTCCTCCTCGCAATGACAGCGTTCCAGCACAATTCAACAGATCAGGGCTAAACGATGAAACCCGTCATTGGACCATTGGTGACAAGTTAAGGCTGTAAATCTTTTGTCAAGAGGCTTTGAGAGAATTGTTGAAAAAGAACTGGTCAGACCCTCGTTGAAGATCAGGAAAAGGAGCGACAATTAACTTAATGTTTAGTTTTCGCTTCTGTTTGATAATGCCTAAATCTCGATTTTGAGGGTCAGCAAAATATTTAATAGGGTCTGTTGCCTTACCTTTTTGATGAGCCATAGTAAAATGATAAAGACCACGATAAATCATTTCTAATGAGATCGCATCAAAGGGCAGAGAAAGTTCATCCGCTACGGCATCACCTAAATCTACTAAAACAGCATAAAATAACCAATTTGCCCAAATCTGCAACTTAATTCCATTAATTGAACCTGTCCATAAATAACTTAAACCCAAGAGTCTTTTTACCGTATTAAAAGCGCAATTCAATTCGCCAACGCCGCCGATATAAATCGGCTACCACATAAGGAGGTAAAACATTCGGGTCTAAGACGCTGGTTAAATAGGAATGTCATGTTTTTTCTGACCGCACTTCAATCAAACGTAAAGTGATAAATGGAGTCTTTTTTGTGCCAGAACCAAGACGTATCTTCCTGTCCCTTAGTCCATAGCTTTCTGTAAATATCTGTTCTACCTTGATTGCTGCTCCTTTTTTTATTCTGGTAATAAAGTCAACTTTATTCTCGATTAGTTGATGCCAAAAGTTAAAGTGATAAAACCCTCTATCCAATAATAGTAAGGTATTTTCTGTAACTATATTCAGGATATTTTCTTCAAGCTTTGTATCAGAGGCTTTAGGATTTTCTTCAAACTAAATTTCTACAGGTAATCTGGTCATTAAATCAATGACTGTACTCATCTTTCCTGCTAATTGTCCTCTTCTTTTTTCTTCTAAACTTTTTAATTTCTTAAATAATGCCTCCAATGTTGAGCCGTCTACTATCCAAATCTTTTCAAATTTTGATAAAGTAAATTGAATACTTCTGGCAAAGGACGTTTATTTCTACTATCCCAAGCTGTTCTTAAACTAGGTAATAAATCTTTAAATACTTTTTCAAATAACTCCGATGGAAATGTCAAAAACCGTTGTGATACCGCTTGTTGACTTACTTGAGTCGGATTACACCACAAAAAACCGTCTCTGGCTAACATTCTTGTGAGTTCCCTGACTCCGGCTACGTCTCGCCACAGTAAGGTTAACACCGCAGCCATCATCAACGGTAAATTCAATATCCGCTCTCTGAGTCCTAGTTTTCGGTAGTAATTTTCTTGATTTGTAATCGCTGGTGTCAGTAATCTTGACAATTGCTCGGCTATTACTTCATCTTCCACCATTGGTCGCTGTTTCTTTTTTGCGTGGTCTCTGTTGGTTTTTTTACTCGTGATCATGACTGGACTCAATCGCTCAACTACTTGTCTAGAATGAGTTTCCCACTATTTTTGACCTCTGCAAATACTACCCTTGACCATTTCCCCTTTTCCTTAACTTGTCACCAATGGAGTCAGTATGGTTTATGAAGATACCAAAAAATAAATTATCAATAGAGAGAAACTGAATATTTTTGATTTAGAGACTTCCAACTAAAAAAATATCCCTTCGTTGTGACGGCAGGGGGCAGGGGGCAGGGAGCAGGGGCAAGA
>NZ_JAYGGZ010000023.1:0-91008 GCF_034931465.1 Anabaena sp. UHCC 0399
CAATCAGTAACTCCATCAATAACAAGTTTATTTAGGAGATACTGATTACTTCTGAAAAACGTTAACTACTTTGATGAACGTACCCTAATCAATAACTCCCCTAATTGACTGCCACCGACGAGAGCTTTTTTTTCGTATGCAAAAAAGCAACTCCATTTGTGACAATTCCTCCGGAATTTATTGTTGAATCATAGAACAACTAATTGGTAGATGCACCCTGATAATTGACTCCCCTGGCTGGCTGCCACCACTAGGGGCTTTTTTTTGGAAAAACTACAGTCAACCATCAGATAAATTTATCCGGAAGACAGAAATTTATCCTGGAAAAATTAATTGATAGATACACCTTAATAACTAACTTCCCTGTTTCTTTGGTAATCGCTAGAGCCTTTAAGGGTAGATGTTTAATTGGTCTGCTCTGGTGATTGGTAGTTGCTTGGGGCTACACTTTAGCTCAAGATTGGAGTTTTATTCTAGCCCAGATAATGTGTTATTGGTGTGAATGTCACAGTCTGTTAACTAGATTTTCTTGAGTCTCAGGAATTATAACTTATTTTCCACAGAGTAGGTGTAAATTTATCGCAGAGTCATTACCTATCATATTTTGAATAAGTAATCTGAAAAAAGTTCCCATTGAGTGATTATGATTACTTAATTTTGGCTGACTCTTTTCTCGCCCTGATTTGTAGTGTTTGCATATACTTAAGTAAGTATATGTTGGGAAGAGAATGGGTTTGCGATGACCTGTGGTCGGTTGTAGACTGTCGCCTACTGTGGGTGAGTACACCATCGCCTCATCATGGAGCAAAAAAATACCTGATTTACAGGATAATTTACTGCTTCAAGATAGTATGATTCCAGGCGATGGCTCTATCTTAGTAGAGAACTACTTATGATTTTTGTGCTGAGAGAGCATATCTTAATGCTTATGTCTCGGTTTTCTCACAGTTAGAATTTTTCTCTAGAATCTTTACCCCGTGATAGATTAATACGGCTATGTCTAGAGATATACTTAAGTATATCGGCATATCGGCTACATCTAAAAGAGATACAAAGCTACATGAGTTTAGCTGTTATTAAATTTTCTTCCGAAGAATGCGGTATCTGCCACAAAATGTCTTTTTATGACCAAAAGGTGGCTGAAGAACTAGGCTTGCAATTTATTGACGTAAAAATGCAGGATACAGCGACCTATCGCAAATATCGCAAGATTCTGCTCACCCAGTATCCTGATAAATCTGAAATGGGATGGCCTACCTACATTATTTGTGATTCTCCAGAAGGTGAATTCCAAATCATCGGTGAAGTGAAAGGAGGACATCCCAAAGGAGAATTTAGAACTCGTCTACAGCAGGTTATCAATTCCACTGCTAATCAGAACTAATCACCTCAAAGGATTTTACCTCTAGGACAGGGCCAATCATGGCAATGGTCATGATATCCTCGCGCACCTGTCCTTTAACTTGAGCTTTTTGCCCAGCTTTGAGTAATTCTTTATCTGCACCCTTGAGGATTTCATAGGTAGCACCCTCATCGGTGACTAATGCCCATGTACCCATGCCAAGTTCACGGCGTTCAATTTTACCTGTAACTGTGATGCTCATAATAAGTGCTGAGTGGGGAGTGCTGAGTGGGGAGTGCTGAGTAGGAAGTAGGGAGTGGGGATAGTTATACAAGTAAAAATTCTACCTTGTCTACCTTGCCCCTACTCCCCTCTACGCTGTTTGTCCTTCGTTATTCAATGCTAAACGTGCTAGTGCATAACAGAGTAAGGCGTTGGCTATGAGGAATATCCTGGCTAAGTTGTCACTACCTAAGCCCCAAACGGCTGGGTCTAAAACTGCGCTGACTGTTAAGCAAGCGGCTACACCTAGGGTAGAACCAATGGCGAACCATTTCCAGTTGGGATGACCTAGTAGTAATGCCATTAACACAATTGGAATTAATACACTGGCAAATATGGGATTTAAAGCACCAGTTCCTTGGATGGTGTTGCCTAATTCGGGTAAGGAACTACCTAAAACGCGGAAAGGCCACTGGGGTAGGTCAAAGATATAGATACCTTTGAGGAAGAATAACCCAGAACTACCAAAAATTAGACCGCTAGATAATGACCAACTCCAAGCAAAGGGGAAGTAAACCCGCAAAAACCAGGCTAGGAGATAAGAACCAACTACCATTAATACCTTTGGTAATAATGCTACCGCACCGCCATCTATCCAAAAGCCAGGGTTGAGATAGCCGTTATCTCGTAACCACCGGAAGAAATCTTGAAAGCTGATTTTCCCTTCGATGGCGAGTTTCACTGCTGCTTCGGCGTTGAGTTGTCCAGCACCGTAGTAGTTTAAGCTATCGTCTTGAATGACTCTTGCTGACTGCTTGAGAACTTTTAAAATTTCCTCTGGTTCTTCGATGCCTTTCGCTTTGATTAAAGCTGCTACACCGGCAACGTGAGGAGAAGCCATGCTTGTACCTTGGAGTCCCAGAAACACGCCTTCGCCTTGTTCGTTGATGGTTTCTTGCAGAATTGCCCCTGCATCAGTTCCACCAGGTGCGGAAATATCAACGCCAGCACCAAAGTTAGAATAGGGGGCTTTTTCGCCATTGGGGCCAAATGCTGAAACTCCAATCACGTAGGGGTAACGGGCGGGATAGGAGGCAGAATTTTCGTTTTCGTTACCGGCGGCGGCAATGATGACTACACCTTTTCTGTGGGCATAGTCAATGGCTTGCTTGAGAAGTTGACTTTCACCGCCACCCCCTAAGCTCATATTAATCACATCTGCGCCTTTGTCAGCTGCAAATTTAATGGCTTCGGCAATATCGGCAACAGTCCCGCCACCATAGGAACTCAACACTTTTAAGGGCATGAGTTTGGCTTCGTAGGCAATACCCGCTACACCATATTTATTATTGGTGGCTTGGGCGATAGTCCCGGCGACGTGTGTACCATGTCCGTTGTCATCGCTGGCTTCTTCTTTGTCGTTGACAAAATCGTAACCTTTGACGAATTTTGTTTCTTGCAAATCCCGGACTTTGGTAACGCCTGTGTCAATGACTGCGACAGTTACGCCACTGCCTTTAGTTTGACTCCATGCACCTTCAACACCGATTTTGTGGAGATTCCACTGTTTGCTGTAATATTCGTCGTTGGGTGCAGTTAATGAGGGTTGTACATCTTCGCCGTTCTGGGGTCTTAATATTTCGCCTAGCCAAGTAGGTTTGGCTGCTGGCTCAATTAGGTTATAGATGTAGTTCGGCTCGATAATTTCTGTAGCTTTAGCAAAGGAAGATTTCTTTAGTTCTTTGAGTCTTTTGCGATCGCCTTTGATAATATAAACATTGTCTCGTGCTGAGAATTTATTATCTAGTTGAGGAGTAACGTTGTATTTTTGAGCTATCGCTTGTAAATCTTGCTTGATCACCTCGGCTGGAATATCTTCCCGAAAATCTAACAAAATTGTCTGAAATTCGCCTTTAGCTGCTAGTCCCTGAAAATTCAGAAACCCAAATACAGCCGATACCAACCCGATGACAAACAAGCACAATATTATAAGTTTTCTCATACCAACTCATCACCGCTTTTTGCCAGTTTGCTCACTACGATAACTTATCTGTGTCCCTAATTGGTGGACTTGGCAATTTAGTTAACCTTTTTTAGTTAAATTTTTGACTTAGGACTATTTAAACGATGGAACGTGGACTTTTATGGTTGCCTCTATTAATAATATTTTTCTGGTTGGCTTGGCAAGGGTCAAAGGAGTATCAAAAAGTTGAAGCCTATCGTACTTGGGCAGAGCAATTTGATCGCGCTAAGTATGATATTTATGCGGTCTTGGGTCAAAAAGATAACGATATCACTTGGGGTAAACCCACAGCCAAAGGGCTAATTCAACTAGAAACTTTTTCTTTAGTTGATGTCCAAAAAATCCAACTTTTGATAGATAAAAAAGTAATAGATATTCATTCTTTACCTAATAAGAGTCGTTCTATTGAGCTAGAATTTATCTTTACCGACACAACTAAATCGGTGAAAGTTCCGTTTACAGAAATTCCCTTAGCAGCAGAATGGGGTAAATTTTTGCAAGCGGCATTGCAAAACTTACATCAGGAACAAAATCAGTAATTATTAGTCTCGTTAGTCAGAATTTAATTAATTGACATTTAAATTTGAGATGGTATTCATTGTAGTTTATTAAGTAGCTTGTCAAAAATATCTCTAAATTTGTCCTTGGCTTGATAAAACTGGGATATATCCCAATCAGGCGGACGTGGCTGATCTAGCTGAATTTTATCTAAATAGACATGATATTTCACCTCAATTTGTAATGCTTCAACCCCTGTTATTTGGCTGTAATGTCGAGTGATATAACCGCCAGTAAATATTTTATTTCTCACCACTTGGTAGCCCTGAAATACAAAACTGTCTTCGACTGTTGATATCAAGAAGTTGCCACAGCTTTTCCCATTAAGATTCCCCAAACATATTTGGTCATCAATTAATCCGCCAAAACTGTGTAAGTCGAGTAGATAAACTTTACCAAATTCTTGAACTTTCTCTTTTAGGAGTTTTTCTAATTTTCGGTGGTAAGGAAGATAATAGTTTTGGATGCGGTTTTGTATATCTTCTACTCTGGGATTATTTTTATAAATTGGTTGACCAAATGCTGTTTGTAGCGGTACAACAGATGACCAGAAATTTCCTGCTAAGGGTTCTTTTTTTTCTCGGTTTAAGTCAACTACATATCGACTGTAATTAGCTTGCATGACTGTTACTCCCAATTGCGGGAGAAAATCATATAGTTTATCTAAATGCCAATCTTGGTTGGGGAGATATGCCTGAAATAATAGTGTAGTTATCTCTTGGGGAATTGCTAGCCCACTATGAGGGAGATTAGCAACTACTGGGACTGGTTTAGATATCGGTGTCTTAATAGTAAATAAATCCATTTGATTAATATGAATGCTGAAATAATATCCAAAATTCCTGTTGCTTTAACCATTGCCGGTTCAGATAGTGGAGGCGGTGCGGGAATTCAAGCTGATTTACGCACCTTTGCCTTTCATTGTGTCCACGGTACTAGTGCTATAACCTGCATTACGGCTCAAAATACTCTAGGGGTGGCGCGAGTTGATGCTATGCCGCCAGAGGCTGTTATAGCCCAAATGCGAGCAGTCGTTGAGGATATTGGCGTACAAGCAACGAAAACTGGAATGTTGCTGAACCAAGAAATTATTGCGGCTGTTTCCCAGCAAGTAGAGGCTTTACAAATTGATAACTTAGTTGTTGACCCGGTGATGGTATCACGCACTGGGTCGCAATTAATTGATGATGATGCTATTAAGACACTCCGCGAGCAACTTATTCCCCAGGCAGCTATTATTACACCCAATCGCTACGAAGCCCAGATTCTCAGCAGTTTAACGGTAAATACCTTAGATGATATGAGGGCAGCAGCCCAAGTAATTCATCGCAATTTAAAGGCGAAAGTTGTTTTAGTTAAGGGTGGGGGAATGCTAGGAAATGCCCGTGGCGTTGATATTTGGTTTGATGGGCAAAAGTTAGAAACCTTAACTGCACAGCAAGTAGATACTCAGAATACTCATGGTACTGGTTGTACTTTATCAGCTGCGATCGCGGCCAATCTAGCCAAAAACAAAGATTTATGGCAATCTGTACAACAAGCTAAAAAATATGTTACCAATGCACTCACTTACGCCTTAGATATCGGCAAAGGTCAAGGCCCTGTAGGACACTTCTTTCCTTTGTTATCCAACGAAGAATTACACAGTGTAGCCATTAATCAACGCTAGGCATTTGTCAAATTTCTATTCCCCATGCCCATTAACTAATGTGTAAATCCTGACAATATAACTTGAGATATTTTGGCAATAAGAGTATTTTTCCATATACTCATTGCGCTAGTTGTAAGGCTGACTATCTTTTGATAGGATGGCGCATACTTTAATTAACCTCATTTTGATACCAAGCAAGCGATGCGAACAACCACCGGTTCTGTTCATGGCAATCCATCAAAACCAACATCTCCGACTCATCCAACCTCCGTACCATTATACGTATATAGGGAATTATCAGGAGAATTAAAAGCAACACAGTCACAGTTGGATATGCTGACTGCTAAAAATCAACAATTAGTGCAAGAAAATCAACTCCTGCGCCATGAAATTACTCAAGTTGTTAAATCTTTTATACATTTGCAAAAACTAGTAGATTACCGTATTACTCCAAATTCTCACCCTGAAGTGAGTAATATCCCCAGTAATCATCAGTCTTCAGAAGCTAAAACACGCTCACAGGTTACTCGTTCACGCCAGCCTGTTGTACCTGAAGCGTCTAGCAGCAAAAGCCGTCAGACTAGTTTTGCTGTGCCTGTAGTAGAAATCAATCCTCTTGTGCCAGAAACAGTCTTGATTGAAGAACAAGAAGTAGGTTACTATCCTACCTCTAAGTCAGAGGCTAAGGAAGTTAATGGTTGGTGGTTAGCAATCAGTATTGTGTTCATTATGTTGACAGCTTTTGGGGCTGGATATTTAATTGTGCGTCCCCTATTTGAACAACAAAATCGCTAGTACAAGAAGATAGAAATCCATCTCTATTGGTTATCTTGATTCATCAATTGCAGTGAATCGAATTGACTAGGATCATTTGGTGAAACTGGCTGTTTTTCTATCTGCATCAACTCAGAATTAATCTTCAAAATAGTAGTTCGCAATTGGCGATTTCTCTGAAGTAATTTTTTTCCATTTTAGCCCCCTTTTAACGCCCCATGCCCTGGTGGGTGGGGCGGTTGACTAATATTGTTTGCTCCTAACTATTCAATGCCTTAATAAACCGTTGTAAACTCTTAAACACATTGGGCTTTTTCCCTGGTGCAGCAGTGCTATCTGTAGATGTTTGTGGTTGTCCTTTGGCGAGAATTAAATCTATTTCATCACCGGATGGTTTATTGGGCAATTCGGCTATTTTTGACCATGTGTTGCTATTTTCTACCCAAATTTCCCACAATCCAGGGTAGCAACGGAATACAGCTGTTTCATCATCTACGGGACGCAGGTAATAGCAGGACTCAATGGTACTGATGAAACGTTTGCGGGTTTGTCTGGCGGCGTAACCAATGCCCACAACGCCGGAATCTTCTAGGCGGGGGTTCAACATAACGAAGGGGCGATCGCCTATTATTTCACAAATTTTTTCCAGTTGCGGCACTTCTACAGATGTAGGGGCGATAAATAAGAAAATTTCATCCTCTGGCTGAATTTTGGATTGGATAGAAGCAACTCTACCTGTACCAATATCCAAAATTTTAAATGGGGAATCTGCCCAATCCCGCCGGGCTAAACCCGCCGCGCCAGCATCGGCAAAAAAGATTTTCAAGCGAGATTCATATTCTGTAAAGACTGGGAGAAATTGTTCTGCAACGGGCATAAACTTGAGTTCTGGAAACAGTAACTCAACTTGGATGCGGCTATAACCGTCTGCTAAAGCGGCTTTGGTGGCTTCACGCGCTTGGGCGATCGCATCTTCTAAACTATTTGGCAATTCCGGCATAATCTGTATATGGCTATTTCGTATGTACTCCTATTGTTTCAGGATTGGCTCTGATTTTCACCCCTCAGTTCCAGAGAGAATTATGTTTGGATTTTCTATAACCCTAACCGGAAGGAGTATCTGAAGTCGTGAGAAAATTTAAAACACTTGATGAATTTGAGGAAGAATACTTCCACAAGCACCCTGAAGAAATTGATGATTATTTGACCGAGATATTTCAAGAATACGCACAAGACAATGATTCTGGCGCATTACTGGCATCCTTGCGTGTGATCGCCCGTTTACGGGGAATTAGTGAAATAGCCTCACAAGCAGGTATGACGCGCCGAGGTCTACAAAAAGCTTTATCTAGCAATGGCAATCCACGTCTTGAAAACGTTAATTCTATTATGAAAGCAATGGGATATTGCCTCACACCACAAAAAATCATGCAGTCTGGGGCAGAGTGAATCTCCTATTACACGCTTGTATCTATAATGATTAAGTTAAAACCAACGGCAATGAATATCTTTATCCTGGAATCATAAATCCCCATCTAGATAGGGTTTGGATGATTCTTGGCAGCTTAGAATTAGCTCCATAGCTATATGGAGATTGCGATGGAAAAGCTCAAATTTAAACCGGGTAGTATTTACGAATTTGTGGACAGCGACAAAACTCCCGTTTTCTCAAAATTGAGATACTTGGAAACAGTTTTTAACCCCCATAGTAAAGAAATCACACTCCATTTTGAGATATCGGACGATAATACAGGAAATCCAAAAGATATTTACTTTAGCCAAAGCAGTATCAACCAACAAATAGGCAATATAGTTGAAACTAGTGAGTATCAGGTTAGATATGAATACTGAGTTAATTAAGTTAACCCGTTGCTAAAGATAACTTCGGGACAAGTCTTTCTAAAACTTGCTTTAATACCATCGCTGTCCAATCGATATCAGCTTGGGTGGTATCACGTCCTAGGGTGAGGCGGATTCCTCCGAAAGCAGCTTTTTCGGGATAACCCATTGCTAAGAGTATGGGACTGGGGCTAAGTTTACCACTGTGACAAGCTGAACCTGCACTAATACCAATACCTGCTAAGTTAAGTTGGCGGACTAGGGTTTTACCGCTAAGTTTTTCACCGTCGGCGGATTCTAGACAGAAACTAACGTGGTGGGGTAAACGATGTTCTAAATCGCCGGTGGGGATTAAACCGGGGACATCGGCTAACAAAGAAAATAAGCGATCGCGTAACTTAATTAAACGTGGTGTTTCTGTGGCTAGTTCTTGCGCTGCAAGTTCAGCTGCAATTCCAAAACCGGCGATCGCGGGTAATGCTTGTGTCCCAGAACGCCAACCCCTCTCTTGTCCACCGCCACCGAGTAAGGGTATCAATTCCACACCAGGACGGATATATAAAGCCCCTGCACCTTGCGATCCATATAATTTATGACTAGATAAGCTCAGTAAATCTACAGGTAACTGCTGTACATTTATCGGTAAACGTCCTGCGGCTTGGACTGCATCAGTGTGGAATAAAGCCCCATGTTGTTGGGTTATCTGGCTTAATTCTGCAATTGGTTGGACTGTACCAATTTCACTTTGCCCGTAAATAATAGAAACTAAAACCGTGTTATGTCGCAAGGCGGCTTTTAAGTCTTGGGGATTAACTCTACCTTTTTTATCTACTCCCAAACGGGTGACTTCCCAACCCCACTTTTCTAGTAAATTGGCTGGTTCAGTAATCGCTGAGTGTTCCACGCTGGAAATAATCATGTGTTGTGGAACTGCGGACAGCCTAGCCACACCCATAATTGCTAGATTATCAGCTTCCGTACCCCCGGAAGTAAACGCGATAGCATCGGGATTGGCGGCATTAATTAAACCCGCTACTTGTACCCTAGCTTGTTCTACAATAGTTGCTGCACGTTGTCCCCACTCATGCAGGCTAGAAGGATTCCCCCATTGTTGGGTGAGTGCGGCTTGCATCGCTGCGATCGCTTCTGGGCGCGTGGGGGTAGTAGCACTGTAATCTAGATATATTTGCATATTAATAATTAATAAAGGGTGCTGAGTAATGAGTAATGAGTTGAAAAACCGATGGACTAACACCCCACTACGCTAACAGCACTCAGTAGAGTTTAGTATATTGCTGAAACCTTAAAAAATTGATTGATTACGCGTCGCCGGATAGATTTTTATGGGATAGATAATTTTGGGAATGATAAATATGTTCACTCCCAATCCACTTTTAGCAGATTACCGTGCAGATTTTACTTACACTGAGAAAATTTTCGGTCTTGTGTTTGTTGTTGGCGATCGCTGCTTGTCAAAGAGTCCAGTCTCAGAATGCGCGTCTGCCGGCTCTACCACAAGACCCATTTGTGAAAGTTTACTTTAATCAGTCTGAGTCTTCCGAATATCGAGAGCCTTACCGTCAACAAACTCGATTGGGAGATAACTTAGAACAGCAGATTATTGATGCCATTTTCCAAGCTAAATCTACCATAGATGTAGCAGTACAAGAATTACGTTTACCGGGAATTGCCCAGGCTTTAAGCGATAAACACAAGGCTGGGGTTAAAGTCAGGGTAATTTTAGAAAATAACTATAGCCGTCCCTGGAGTAGTTTCACTGCTGAGGAAATCAAGAAATTACCCCTCAGAGAAAAAGACAGATATTTAGAATATTTTAAATTTGTAGACCAAAATCAAGATAATCAACTCAGCCAAGAAGAAATTAATCAAAGAGATGCTTTGATAGTTTTACAAAATGCCAAAATTCCGTTAATAGATGATCAAGCGGATGGTTCAGCAGGTAGTAGCTTGATGCACCATAAATTTGTCATTGTAGATAATCGAATTGTCATTATTACTTCAGCTAATTTTACCTTAAGTGATATTCATGGAGATTTCACTAATCCTACCAGCTTAGGTAATCCTAATAATTTCTTAGAAATTGATAGCCCAGAGATAGCCACTTTATTGACAGAAGAATTTAATCTCATGTGGGGTGATGGCGTAGGAGGTAAACCAGATAGTAAATTTGGTTTAAAAAAACCTGTGCGCTCTCCCGAAACAATTACATTAGGTGACAACAAAATTACCATACATTTCTCTCCTACTTCACCTACCCAACCTTGGAGTAATACCAGTAATGGGTTAATTGGTGAAACTTTAAATTTATCTACTCAATCTGTTGATATGGCATTGTTTGTCTTTTCTGAACAACGCCTTGCCAATATTTTAGAAACCCGTCATCAACAAAATATATCAATTCGGGCTTTGATTGACAGACAATTTGCCTATCGTCCTTACAGCGAAGCTTTAGATATGATGGGGGTGGCTTTAAGTAATAAATGTAAATATGAATTAGATAATAAACCTTGGAGAAATCCTATTACTACTGTTGGCGTACCTACTTTACCTAAAGGAGATTTATTACATCACAAATTTGCTGTAGTTGATCAACAAACAGTAATTACAGGTTCTCATAACTGGTCAGATGCAGCCAATAATGCTAATGATGAGACGTTAATATTAATTGAAAATCCTGTTATCGCTGCTCATTATGTGCGTGAATTTGCACGTCTTTACACTAAAGGTAAAGTTGGTGTACCAGAAAATATTCAAGCCAAAATTCAATTAGAACAGAAACAATGTCCTCAGATTTTAACTCCAACTTCTAGTACAGATAAAATAAGTAAAATCGTAAATCTCAATACAGATAGTTGGGAAAAATTAGCAACTTTACCAGGAGTTGGTAAAAAATTGGCGGACAAAATTATCATTGCCCGTCAACAAAAGAAATTTGCCTCATTACAAGATTTAGAAAAAGTTCCAGGGATAAGTAATAAAATGATAGGCAATTGGCAAGGTTATATTGAATTATAAAAATTTTATTTCGTAGTCAGGAATTGAGTCAATAATTGAGCAGAGGGAATGAAATTCATACCACTACTGATAGGATTAATAGTTTTCAATTCTCTGGCAACTTCCAGCTTAACGTGGGCGCAAGATAAAACCTGGAATTTGGCTGACTCTTCCGTAATCTCCCACAGACAAAACAAGCCTTTATCTGGACTCAAAATTGTACTTAACGCCGGACATGGTGGTACAGAATTGGGTGCAGCCGGCGCAACTGGTTATTTAGCAAAAGACTTGAATTTGCAAGTGACAAAGTTATTGCGGGATGAGTTAGTGCAGCGAGGTGCAACTGTAGTGATGACTAGGGAATCGGATCAAGACTTGTCCCTTGCAGAACGTCAGAAAATTATAGATCAAGAATCACCTGCGATCGCTCTTACCTTTCACTATCGATTTCTCCCAGATGATGGTGATGCGGAAAATACCAGAGGTGTGAGTAGCTATTGGTATCATCCCCAAGCCCATAGTCTAGCTGTCTTACTACACAACCGTTTAGTTGATGATTTAGGTAGACCTTCTTACGGTTTATATTGGCAGAATCTAGCACTCACACGTCCCCATAGTGCGCCATCAGTGTTATTAGAGTTAGGTTTTATGAGCAACCCTGAAGACTTTGAGGAGGCGACAAATCCCCAGGAACGGTTAGTCAAAACTCTAGCAGAGGGTATTACTGAGTGGTTTAGAAGCCTGTAAGGCGTTGCGACTGAAATGACACTACCGCAATGACACTGTTAAAACTAATATAGCTAATCCGTCTACTTTAGCTCAACATCACTTATCTTTTTACAGATGGATAAAATTAGAATTCTATTTCTGTCATCTGATCCCAGCGATGCTGGTCGTTTACGTTTAGGACAAGAGTTACGAGAGATACGTGAGAAACTACAACTCTCGAAGCAAAGAGATACGTTCCAACTGGATGCTCGCGAAGCCGTGCGTCCAGGAGATATAACTCAAGCAATTTTTGATGTCGAGCCGCAGATTGTTCACTTTTCAGGGCATGGAATGAGTACAGGTGAACTATGCTTTGAAAATATTACAGGAACTGTTCAACCTGTTGCTCCTTCAGCACTTAGCAGTTTGTTCAAGCTAGTATCAACACAGGTTCAATGTGTAGTTTTGAATGCTTGTCACTCAGAGAGCCAAGCAAAAGCTATTGCCGATTATATTCCCTACGTGATTGGCATGAATCAACCTATTGGAGATATTGCTGCAATAGCATTTTCAGTTGGCTTCTATAAAGCATTAGGAGCTAATCGTACTTTTGAAGACGGTTATAAGTTTGCTTGTTTAGAAATTCAGTTAGAAGGCATTCCTGAACACCTAACTCCAGTTCTCTATTCTAAAGAATTAGAATTTAGCAAAGCTAATAATGTGTTATCTTCTGAAATAAAAGAAAGATTCGAGTATACAGCTATTACTATAAAGCAAGACAGAAAACTGTTCATTGAATTGCTAAAAAGGTTCCCTCCAAATGGACGAGGTGCAATATTTTTGAAAGAACATGATGTAGGAAACACTATTCATAATAAAGATTTAGAAAGTATTGATAATTTTATTGATAGTTGGGCAGATATAATGCACGAGTTTTTAAATCCTGAAATTGAGGAGAAAAGAAAAAATTTTATGAGTATTTTAAGCGATTTTCAATCTGAATTAAACGTGAACATTTGGTCAATTGCAGGAGGACATTTATTTTCTATGCATCTTGATGAATTGGCAGTGCCAAAGCATCGCCTTGAGGCAAGAGATAGACTTAATAAGATGGGTACACAAGCTTTTAAATTTTACGAAGATTTGCTGCGCTGTTGCAGAATAATGCTTGGTGCTGTTGATGATGAATAATACTAGCATTTTTAATATTTTTATTAAGCACCGTTATATGGTAATGCGTTAGGCTAAAACCATAACACACCTTAGTGGCGTGATACTTAACTCCTGGATGTATCTAAGTTTTTTCCTACAATATTTCTCAAGTTCCAAACTCAGTAAATTGGCGTATATAGGGTTCATGAAACGCCAAAATAATATCTTGTTTAGGTACTCCCATTTCTACTAATCGATTGGCAATTCCTTCTTCAGTACCATCATGCTGAATCCAAATTTTCCCATCTTTAATATCAAGATGTAAAATACAGCCAAAATCGCGTTTATTTCCCCGCCAGCCGACATAAAGTAATTGATAGTGGTCTTGTTGTTCGTCGAAAATTGTCTGTACTTCATACTCTTCGGCGTTTCGTTGCCTTGCGGCTCGTTTTTGCCGTTCGGAAAGAAGATGTCGAATATATTGCCGATATTGTTCTACAGCCATTGACGAATCACCTCTTCTTGTACATCGTAAATCATCAATCGCAATTGATATTTGACAACTGCTGAGGCAATAAATCTCCGTTGAAAAAAACTTTCATAAACTGGGACGCGCACCGCTAAATAAAGTAGGCGTTCGGGTTCAATCTTATCTAACGCATCCCGATAGTTTAAAAACTGTCCCAAGGCAGTATGAAATTCTGAAACATTTGATGGACTGATAAAACTTTTAATCTCTACTGCGATTTTTTTGCCTTCTTGCTCTGCGGCTAACAGTTGCTCTGCAGCTAAATCAATCTCAAAATCTACATCATCCACATTAATTTCATAAGGATCAGCCGTAATCTTCCAGCCTTCTTTTTCTAAGGCATTTCTGACGATATGATGAAATCTATCTTTTGCCATAGTATTTCACTATCCTCAAGATTAGGCTGGTTAAAGGTAGGTAATACACAATATTTACTATTCGCCAGTCCCCTGACTTAGTTTAATCACGCTGCCAACCATGTAAAATCGGCATTGTAAATAAACCCCAAGCCAAACCTGTAATTAATCCAAAGGGTGTAACTAAATAATTATTAAAATCCCATAGACCAAAAATTTGCGCTGCTAATTCCACAGGATACGCCATCATTAACACGCTAGCTAACGCCGCACCATTCCAGCCGTACTGACTGAGCCAATAAACACCTTTACCACCAGTCACAGCATACAGCAAGCGAGTAATCAGCAATCCTGTGACAGTACCATAACAGCGCATACACACAGCCATAATAAATGGGGGTGCTAAATCTAAGCCCATCTCTGGTTGCGGACATACATGATTACCCATGAAATAAATGATGTCCGCAATACCCCCAAGTAACCAGACTCCAGACGCAGCTAGAAAAGGAGCGATGGGAGGGCCAAAAACCATCCCCGCTAGCATGAAGTCAGCAATGAAGCTAACCCAGTTAATCTGCAACTCTTTTGTTAAAGCTACTCTTACCATTTCCTTTGGGTGCGCCTTATGTAGTCCTGAGTGCTGAGTGAGTAAAAAGTATTCAGCACTTATGTAATAGCTACAAGCACCACCTATGAGTCGGTGGTCTTTTAACTCAGCACTCACTACTGGGAACTCAGCACTCTTAATTAACCTACCTTAGAAATGTAGGGGCTTGTCAACTTATCTAACTGTTGGATTAACAGACTCAGGAATAATCCCACGTCTGTAACTACTCCGACGGATTCTATTGAACCGCGATCGCTCAATTTTGTCACAACAGCCGGGTTAATATCTACACAGACCATTTTCACGCCGGCGGGTGTCATATTCCCTACCCCAATGGAATGGAGCATTGATGACAGCATTAAAATCATCTCCGCACCTTCCAATTGTTTGGCGTATTCCTCCTGTGCTTTGATTAAGTCCATTTGGGTATCAGGTAAGGGGCCATCATCCCGAATTGAACCAGCAAGGACGAAAGGTACTTGATTGTGGACGCACTCATACATCACGCCATTACGAATTATCCCAGCTTCTACAGCCTTGGCAATGCTGCCATAACGACGAATGATATTAATTACCTTGAGGTGATGGCGGTGTCCACCACGAACGGCGACACCACGCTTCATATCCATACCCAAGGATGTACCCATCATATTTTGCTCCATGTCGTGGACTGCGATCGCATTTCCACCCAGCAGAGCCTGCACATATCCTTCCCGAATTAGCTGTGATAGATGTTCACCACCGCCTGTATGAATGACCACAGGGCCAGCCGTGACGACTACTTTACCACCAGCATCACGGATTTTTCGCAGTTCCCAAGCGACTTGTTCCACGACCAATTCCACACGCCGTTCACTGGAAACACCAGACGACATAAAGCTAAATTCTTGGGAGTTGCGTTGTTCCCGCGATTCGGTTTTGCGGATGGTGCGGATACCTTGCACATCAACTACCACTCGTTCACCTACTTCGAGGTCACGGAGTATTTTACACCGTGCTAGTAGACCATTGGGACTTTGAGTAATTGCGATCGCGCCGTCCATGCGCTGATTTTCTACCTTCACCCACTGCCCATCAATTCTGACTTCGGTAGGATAAATTGTACTTACGTAGAAATCATCAGGTGCAACACCATCTTGAATTACAGGCTCAAGCTTGATATCTCGTTCGTCTTGTGGTAAGTCTACCGCCCCTAAATCAATCAATAGGGAGATGATTTCTTCCATCACCTCGTGAGAAGGTGCGGAAACCTTTACCTCAGCTGCGGAGGTACTTTGCCGTTGTTCTCCCAAGTTGAAGTTCAGAACCTGGAAACTACCGCCAGTATCGACAATCAAATCCAAGGCGCGGTTAATTAAGCCAGAGTCAAGCAAATGACCCTCTAAACGAATAATCCGGCTTTCGACTGATACATTGGCGTGAACTTCAGCCTGTACAGGTTCTGTAACGCGTAGGGTGAGACATTTCGCTGCACCACCTGCTTTGAGAAATTCCTTGAGTGGTGTTTCCAGCACTTGGAAACCAACATCTCCTAGACGGGACTTTAAGCCCTCGCTGGCTTTGTTCATAATCACGATGCTTTCTACATTCACTGCATTACAAGCAAAGTTGACAGCATCGGCTTCAGCTATGGCGATGCGCTTTTCGGCTGCAACGCGCATTTCAATTAAGCGGTTGGAGTAGGAATCAAACGCGCCGGGATAATACAGCAAATAGCCGTTAGCTAAAGGACAAAAACAAGTATCTAAATGATAGAAACGCTCATCAGTTAAACGCAGGGATAAGACTTCAATATCCAACCATTTGGCGAGATAAGGATGAGAATCTAATTCTGAACGGAAACCGTAACCAGCCCACAACCAACGCCCTTCTCTATCTAGGAGTGCATCGCCTGCACCTTCAAAGGGTAGGTCTTTAGGTAATTCATAAACTGTATAACCATTACCTTCAAACCATTGTTTAAAGTATGGTTCTTCTCCCTGACGCTCTTTGTGTAAAAAGCGACTAAGAACGACGTTCTTACCCAACACTAAACCAGCGTTGGCAGTAAAAACCATATCTGGCCAACCTTTTTCGGGTATCACCAAATCGACAATTGCGTGTTCTTTCAGGATTTGGTGTAACCCTTGCCACTGTTCCACAGCGCGATCGCGTGATGATTTGTGAATATTTCCTTCCATCCAAGGATTAATCACATAGTCCACATCGTAGTGGTCAGGAGCGCACATCAAAAAACGAATCCGGGAAGTCATAAAAATATTACAAATACTACAAACTTAGTTCAGACAAAAGTATTTTCTTTTCCAGCAATGTATAATCCTTGACTTAGTATCTATCTCTAGATCATCGCCGGATTTACAAAAGTTTCGCTCTGATTCCATTACTGGAAAAGCCAAAGTAATGGTAACAAACCTATAGGTTATTGAAAGAGTGAGGACTTAGTAGTATAACTCTGAGGCTGCAATATCGTGCTATTTTAGGCTCATTTAGTTTTAATAATTTAAATTAAAAATGACTGAGTTCACCGTCTGTGTAGAGGATAGTCCTGATCCCCAAGATATTCGGGCTGTAATTAGCAAAATCCTAGAATATAACAACAATAGTCAACACAATGAAGACATTGCTTATCCCCTCAGCGTTTTCATTCGGGATGCTCAAGGTGAAATTGTTGGCGGTTTAGTTGGGAAAACACACTGGGGATGGTTGTTTGTTTCTCACCTGTGGGTAGCTGAGACGCTAAGAGGTCAAGGCTATGGACAGCAACTTTTACTGAAGGCTGAAGTAGCAGCTAAACAACGGGGTTGTAGTCGTGCTTACCTCGATACATTTAGCTTTCAAGCCTTGGGTTTTTATGAACGTTTGGGCTATCAAATTTTTGGTGTCCTGAAAGATTATCCTCCAGGATATGAGCGATATTTTTTAGAAAAACAAATTTAAAAGTTAGGGATGGTAGAAGAAATTATGCACAAGCTTGTGTTTTTGCCTGGATGATGCCTTTTAAGATACGTTTTAAAGGAGATTTCTTCATTAACTTCATCGCTTGTTTAGCATCTAGCCAGCGTCGATATCTTGTACTAGCTTCTGGATAATGACTACTAACTATTTCAACTGGCAATAAATACATCTTCACACAGTAAATTTTGCCTCGTTTGCGATATTTATAAGTACCTAATTTATTAGCTTCTACCTGCCCAATTACGCCTGCTTCTTCCCAAGCTTCTTTAGCGGCTGAAGCAGGCGGAGTCATGCCGTTGACAATCCCACCTTTGGGCATGACCCAACGCTGGCGATCGCGTGTTGTAATCAGCAAGACTTCCACTCTACCATTTTTGACTCGATAAGGGATTACTCCGGACTGTTTCAGCACTTTGTTGACTTTTCGGCTCATAGGAATTATCTCCCTGTATTGCTGTTTTTGTGTACGATTTTGACTCCAAAATACGGAGAGTGGATATCAGATGAATTTTAGTGAAGATATATTTAACTTTATTCAATACCACAAATAGATGTAAATTTTCCGAATAAAAGTATGCAAAAATTCAGCCCACATGAAAAATTTAAAATAATCTCTGGGGACTTGACGACAAAAGCAAAATAAATAAAAGCTAGGTTGAGACCTATGCCAAACAGAGAATTACTGGAGATTATGGTGATTAAAGCCTTGAATTTAGGATAATTTAACAGAAAGTTTCGCTGTTCAGGGACTTATCAAACTACTACTCAAAGACAGATAGTAACTAGCGATCGCCCATAAAAAAGTAATAAAAATAACTTTTACCCAATCTCCAGTAGCCAATTCCTAGACAGGCTTTTGATCTAAACGAGTTGCTTGCTCTAATGCTGCTTTTTCTCTAGCTCTATGGGCGTAGGCTTGTAATTGAGCGCGATCGCAACCGGTAAGGATACTCAAATTTTCTAGACTGATCCCACGCATCAACATTTCTACGCGCCAGGTATGTTGTGCTTGGGCGATTTCTGGTGGTTTTCCTTGGGGAGTTAACAATCCTTGAGTCCATGTTTGCCAATATTGCAACACCTCCGATTCTGCAATGAGTTTACCTGTTGCATCCAGAAACATCGCAGCCTGGCTATCTTTACGACTTTTCAGCCATTTAATTAACGGATTGTTGGTATAAGAGCCATAGCGTTTTCCTAAAATCCACTGATTGACAGGTACTTGTCGAACATACCCAGGGGTGGTAATTTGCAGTAAGTGACTTTGAGGATCATAAATTTGGTGATTGCGCTGCAAATCGACTATTTCTTGGGGGGATAAACCAGTCGCAAATAATAAATAAGCGATCGCATAATCTTGGACGCCCGACCTTTTGGCTTGTCTGAGAATTTCGTGAACTAAAACAGCAGGTAAATCAGCTATTTCTTGGGTGTTATAGGTTGTTAGTAAGCTGCTGGTAACTGATGACATAGCACCACGCAGAAATAACTCTACTAAATTCTCTAGAAAATCATCCCGACTTTCCCACAGTTCATGAAATTCACTGGTAAATTCAATCACCGCATATCCCAAAATCATGCCATTGAGCAAGCTAGCTAGTTTTTCTGCTGGCAGATAGGTGTTTAAATCTCCCTGTTGAATTACAGTAACTAAGTATTGAGCTACATAGCGGTTAGCCTCTGTTAATCCTCTTCCCAAAGCGCGACGATTTTCAGCCGGAAATTGGTCAGCTTCTCCCACCACAGACCGAACTAATTCTGGCATTCTTTCTAAAGCCTGCAAAGTGTCACTTGCATAATCTTTCAAGGCTTGGTAAACATCACCTGGAGGAGTAGCTCGGCTGATTAGAGATTCACCTAAATGTGTAAAAGCTGCCGATTCTTCCAGTACAGCTAACAATAATCCATGTTTATTCCCAAAATTACGGAATAAGGTGACTTCGTTAACTGCTGCTTTTTCCGCAATTTGGCGCGTTGTCGTGGCACTGACCCCTTGAGCCGTAAACAACTCTAGAGCTGCCTGAATCAAACGTTGACGTGTAGACAAAGATTGAGATTTCATAAAGAAAATGCAAGTGGTACTTGCATTAAAACCAGAGATTTGTTAGCATACCAAATGTAAGTGATACTTGCTCTAGTCTACTGTAACGAAATGAATGCCAAGTGGGTAAATTCCTTGTTGGCTATGAATGCACCAGATCCAAGAGCAAATTGCTACAGAAATAGTTAATAGGAATTTTTATGACCGCAAAAAATCTGGCGTTCGCCTCTGAGAGAGAAAATTCATTGCGTCTCAGATGGATAAATGTGGCATTTTTTGGCACAATTCATGCCTTAGCGTTTTTAGCCCCTTGGTTTTTCTCTTGGTCAGCACTGGGTTTGCTGTTATTTCTGCACTGGCTATTTGGCAGCATTGGCATATGTTTGGGATATCACCGATTACTCAGCCATAAGAGTTTTCAAGTACCCAAATGGTTAGAATATGCGATCGCCATCATCGGTGCTTTGGCTCTCCAAGGAGGGCCAATTTTTTGGATTGGAGGACATCGCCAGCATCACGCCCACACCGAAGATATCAGCTTAGATCCATACTCTGCCAAGCGGGGCTTTTGGTGGAGTCATATGTTGTGGATTTTATATCCCCGCTCCGAGTTTTTTGATTATGAAATCTACAAAAAATACGCCCCTGATTTAGCAAGACAACCTTTCTATCGCTGGTTAGATCGCTATTTTCTCCTCTTGCAAATTCCTATGGGATTATTGCTGTACGCTTTGGGCGGATGGCCTTTTGTCATCTACGGTATGTTTCTCAGAGCCGTATTACTTTGGCACTCCACCTGGTTCGTCAACTCTGCAACCCATATGTGGGGTTATCGCACCTTTGATGCTGATGATAATGCGCGTAATCTCTGGTGGGTTTCTATCGTTACCTACGGCGAAGGCTGGCACAACAACCATCACACCTACCCCCATGTCGCAAAAGCCGGTTTCAAGTGGTGGGAGATTGATGTTACTTGGTGGAGCATTAAACTTTTACAAACTCTAGGTTTAGCGAAAAAAGTCATATTACCCCCATCGTTAAGTAGGGAGTAGGCTTTCGCCGTGAGACGTTCGGCGATCGCATCGCGTCCCGTAGGGAAGCTCAGTCGAGCCGTGTCAGCCGAACGGTAGTGGGGATTGGGGAGTGTGGTAGACAAAGGAGGGAAACTTTTTCCTTAATGCCCAATGCCCAATGCCCAATTACAAATTACAAACCAGTCTTTCATGTTTGAGCAACCAACGCTTTCGTTCTATTCCCCCCGCGTATCCAGTGAGTAGATTGTTTACACCAATTACCCGATGACAGGGAATAACAATTGCAACTGGATTTAAAGAATTAGCCAAGCCGACAGCACGATAAGCAGTCGGCTTATTGATTTTTGCTGCTAGTTCACCATAAGAAATAGTCGTTCCCCAAGGAATAGTTCGCAGGGTAAGCCATACTTGCTGTTGAAAAGTCGTTCCGCCAGTGTTGACTGGAATGTTATTTAAGCTGGTATGTAGGCTTTGCCCATCGTAAACATCGCCCTGCAAATAAGATTCAATTTTGCTACTAAATCCTTGTGGATTCTTCGCTTCCTGGAGATAAAATTTACCATAACGCTTCTGAAGCAGTTTTAACATTCTTTGCTCATAATCAGCAAAATCAAGAGCGCAAAGTTTTTCCCCATCAGAGACAATGAGAATTGTCCCTATTTCTGAATTAATTTTGTCAACAAGTAATTCCACAATATCAGCTTGATGTAAAAAATATTAGTATAAATATCAATTATAAATTGAAGTATCTGTTCAATTAACAGTATTCTATGATTAAGATGATGGGCTAGTAGATTGCTGACTTAGATATTCATGTATCAGTCGAAAAACTTTTGGCGTGAGTGAGAACAAATATAGAGAGGCGTTTTTCTACTTCAATAAACGTAAATCTAGTTGGTAATGCTATGAAATATACTGGTGAAGACCAATGGCTTTATTTACTGAATCAACAGCCGAAACCAGTATGAGTGAGCATATTCATCGACTGATTGAGCATATTCATCAAGAGTTACTGCCTGAATTGCAAGTCGAAAGCGTCAATCCCCACGATCCTGTAGAAGTTCGCTATCTCCCCCATTCTTGGCAATTGATTGGTAGAGGTAACTATGCGGCTGTGGTTTGTCACGCTGAATACCAAGAAGTGGTAGTCAAGATTTACGCACCTGGAAGACCAGGATTTGCAGAAGAGGTGGAAGTATATCGTCGTCTCGGTTCTCACCCAGCATTTTCGGAATGTCTATATGCAAAAGACGGCTGTTTAATCCTGAAGCGATTATATGGGGTGACTTTATACGATTGCATCCCACGGGGTTTGCGTATCCCCAAACAGGTGATAAAAGATATAGATAAGGCTTTAGATTATGCGCGTCAGCGAGGACTTTACCCCCACGATGTTCACGGACGCAATGTGATGATGTATGAAGGTAGAGGTTTAGTAGTAGATATTTCCGATTTTCTACATGAGGATAAATGTTCTAAATGGGATAATCTCAAGAGAGCCTATTACTGGTTATATCGTCCCATCCTTTCACCTCTGCGGCTGAGGATTCCTTACTTTATACTTGATGGTGTCCGCAAAACTTATCGTTTCTTTACTTTATTAAAAAATAGAAAACAGAAAACAGTTCCTCTACTTCCTTAAATACTTGTAGTTAAGGAGATTGCTACACTGAGAGCAAACAGTTTGTAGCGGCAAAAATCATGACTGTTGCCAAACCCTCATTGCTAACACTGGATGAGTTTCTCAATCTTCCAGAAACAAAACCCGCTAGTGAATATATTGATGGTGAAATTATTCAAAAGCCAATGCCTAAAACTCGGCACTCACGACTTCAAGCTAAGTTGATTACGGGAGTGAATGAAGTTGCGGAAGCAAGCCAGATTGCCTATGCTTTCCCAGAATTGCGTTGTACTTTTGGAGGTCGTTCAATTGTGCCTGATGTGGCACTTCTGCGTTGGGAACACATTTATTTTGATGACAATGGAGAACCTGTAGATGATATGTTGGTTGCTCCCGATTGGACTATTGAAATTCTTTCACCAGACCAGAGTTCTAACAGGGTGACTGGCAACATCTTGCATTGTCTGAAATATGGTTGTCAACTTGGATGGCTAATTGATCCAAGCGATCGCTCAATTCTGGTATTTCAGCCACAACAACAACCAGAACTACTGCGTGGTACAGACGATTTATTAGTTTTACCTGAACTTGAATTGAAATTAAAAGTGAGTCAAGTCTTTGCTTGGCTAAAGATGGGAAGTTAGTAATGAGTGCTGAGTGCTGAGTTATGAGTAGTGAGTTATGAGTAGTGAGTTATGAGTGCTGTTAGCGGTAGCGCGGCGTTGAGCAGCGTGGTGAGTGAAAATCCCCACTCCCTATTTTCAAGCTAGGTCTACTCATTGCTCAGGACTCAGGACTCAGGACTCAATACTAAACTATGTCAGCAAAATGTTAATTTGGGAAACTGTGACCTAAATCTCAGGGGATTTTAACCAATGCCATACTTGAGTGATGCGAGTGCAATTCGTGCCATAGTTGCAGACTATACTCAAGCTA
The DNA here is from genome assembly GCF_034931465.1 of Anabaena sp. UHCC 0399. NCBI lineage: Bacteria > Bacillati > Cyanobacteriota > Cyanophyceae > Nostocales > Nostocaceae > Anabaena > Anabaena sp. UHCC 0399. Next base: position 23,364 of record NZ_JAYGGZ010000023.1, read on the forward strand.
CTACTCTGTGGATAGATACCGAAGTAGCAGAATATAAAAGCCGTAATCCTAGACTGTCGCTGATTCAAGTCTTAGATGATCCTCACGATATGAGTGGCGATCGCGTTTACCTTTTAGATGTCCTGAATCAACCTGATGTAGTAGCTGACTTTATTGAGCAAATCATGCTCAACCCAGTTATAGAAAAAGTATTTCACAATGCTAGTTATGATTTAAAATTTCTAGGCAATAAACAAGCTAAAAATATCACTTGCACTTTGGAATTAGCCAAAACGATTCCCTACTATATTTTACCATTACCTAATTATCAATTAAAAACATTAGCTACAGAATTATGTAATTTTAACTATATTGACAAACAAGCACAAAGTAGTAATTGGGGAATCAGACCTCTCAGTGAAGAACAAATAGAATATGCTTATCTAGACTGTATTTATCTTGCTCAAATACACCAAGGTTTGCTAGAATTACAATTAGCAAGTAACCCAGATCCCATCTCAGAAGATTTAACAGTTATCGGTAAGCGTTTTAATCAAATTGAAGAACAATGGCAACTGTTAAACTCTGAATATGAGCATCTGAAAGAGAGACTAAAAAATGCTATGCAAGCTCAAAATGTAGCGGAAACTGCTGTTTATAAACTCACCAGTTACGAGCGCAAAGTTGTGAAAGTGCAGTTTACAGAACTTGCTAGATTAGTACAGAATCAAGAAATTAGTTTAGATTTTCCGGTTACTCTAACTCAGAAGCTGCAAAAAGATTTAGGGGATAATCTAGAAAATTTATCTGTAGATATCGAAAGCAGTAAATCTGTAAGGCTGACTCCCAAAAAGGCAGAAAATGATGAAGAAGATAATTGAAAATCGTAATTCATCATACTCTTTGCTACACAACGCTACTACGAACGAAAAGGCTAACGCCAACGTAATTCGTAAATTTTATCAGCGATTCTAATAAAAGTATAATAAGCAACAAAGAAATTTATTTTTTTAAATTCCCGGTTCATATAACAGATTACTGTTAATTAAACCTAGATGAGAGGAGGTAAGCACGTCTATTGGCTGGGTACATCTCAAAATAATTAGCATCGATGTTTAGTGATCTAATTCACGATCATTTGATACTAATTGAAATCAGTTGTGATGCCGATTGAGAGCAACTTATGAAACTGCGGTTATTGGAGCAAAGGCGGGTGAAGTTAACTAGAATATCAACTATAGGTCTGTTGACCGCACTGAGCGCAATTACCATTGTTTCTTGTAGTAACAACAAAGATGTTTTAGTGACAGAAATAGGGGTGAATACTCCTACCCGTCGGGCAGCTAAAAACTCTCAAGCTGGGCTAGCTTTCATTGAAGGGCAAAAACAACACGCCCAAGGTAATTTGCAAGCGGCGATCGCTGCCTATAATAAAGCTCTGAGCCTAGATTCTGGATATAGCGCGGCTTTTAGGGGACGGGGTTTAGCCTACTTTGATTTAGGAGATAAGCAAAAAGCGATCGCTGATTACAACGAAGCCATTCGCCTTTCTCCTAACGATGCCGAAGCCTTCAATAGTCGGGGAAATGCCCGCGCCTCTTTAGGTGATCAAGCCGGCGCAATCTCCGACTACAACGAAGCCATTCGCCTTTCTCCCAACTACTCCGAAGCCTATAACAATCGCGGTAACGCTCTTTCTGTGCAGGGAGACAAAAGCGGTTCTATAGAAGACTTTAACCAAGCTATTCGCCTGAATCCCAGATATGCGATCGCCTACAATAACCGAGGCAATTCCCGTGCTGCCCAAGGTGACACACAAGGGGCAATCAGCGACTATAACCAAGCCATTCGCATCAATCCCAACTTTGGCCCTGCCTACAACAATCGCGGTAATGCCCGTGCTGCCCAAGGTGACAAACCAGCAGCTTTACAAGACTTGCAAAAAGCCGCAGAAATCTTTCAAAAACAAAACAATAATGATTTATATCAGCAAGTCATGAACAACATTAACGAATTAGGGCAATAGGAGTGGTGAGTGCTGAGTGCTGAGTGCTGTTAGCGGTAGCGCGGCGTTTAGCCGGTTGTGAGAGGAAATATAAAATTTTTCTTAAGTTTTAAGTGGCAAATATCCCAAAAAGTGATTTTTAGGCTGTTAAATTGAGATTTTGGAAAATTTATGCCGTCCTTACTCGCTTTTTCTGACTGGGTTTCAGAAAATCACTATACCAGTGAGGGGTGACAACTATCTTGGCAATTTTGTAATTATTATTAGAAATAGCTAGCAAAAATCCGTAGCAGAAGATACATAACACCTGTTTTAAATGCTTTAGTATCTCTCTCTTGGGTGGAATTCTGCCTCCAATTAAAAAATAAGCGTTAACAATTTTTGGCTTTATTTTCCGGTTGTTTAACCAACCACTGGAAAATGTAAGTAGGTTAAGAAAATTCTAAATAATCACAAATACACAGCCATTTGTGTATAGATGTCTGTGTTAGTTTGCTTAGTGAAAATATTACTAAAATCATCAGATTTTAGTTCAACCTAAACATTTTGGAAGTGTAAAAATTGGTTTCACACTTTTTTAGTAAAAAGCACTGTTGTCATAACTTATAGTCCCATTAATACAAGGAAAATTATTTTATAAACTGTCGTGTCAAGGAAGCGGATGAATAACAATTTTATAGCACTTTTTGCTAAAAACATCGAATAATTGCGTTTTTCAGAGGCTGTTGACATACTCTAATCCCCAATTAGTAATAACAACATCACTTTTTGGCAACAGCAACTTTTCGCTTAATCAAACCAAGAGTTTACACACCAATCTGAAATTAAACCATGAATCCCTCTTCGTCTTTAAGAGTTCAGGGAGGGCTGAATCAATATGCTAATAATCAGCCATCTTCCACTCCAGTCACGCCTATCCTCAAACTTTTGAGGTTAGTTGCAGGGGATACGAATCTGGTTTCAGAGTTTAGCCAAGCTTGGATGGTGCGTGAGTTTCAACTAGGTGATGAGTTGGCTAGCTATGGGTTAGATAGGGAAGTTGTAGATAGTAATAATATTGTTTCTTTAGTTTGTCAAGGTCGAGTCCGTTTGTTGGGTTTTAATCAAAAGTTAGCAAGAGAAGTTTCGACTCAAGTAGTAGTAGATGGACAAACTTTTGGTGCAGACCATTTATTCTGTCATCACAGTTTACCCTATCGAGCGATCGCAGCTAGTCCCGGTAGTGTAATCCAAATCTCTGCTGCTGAACTAGAACAATGGTTAGAACGTCTACCCCAGCTAGAAAATTACTTACAGCAATTAACTAGTGAGCGACAAGCACTAATTTTCTTTAAAAGTTACAGCCAGTTGCATTCTCTCACTAGTGCCAAACTGCGAGAACTAGCACCTTTATTTATCACTAAGCATATCCCCGCAGGTACATCGTTATTAGAAGCTACTCCCCCAGAAACTGGTAGATTTTGGCTAGCGCGTGGTCAAGTCCAGTCTATATCTGTCGGGAGTCTACCGCCAGCAATGGGAGATAGTTGGGGATATCCTGAACTCACACCCCCAGATGGGAATGCTCAAACAGATTTGCTGGTTTACCACTTATCTATAGAAAACTGGGATGCGGCTAAAGTTTTAGCACCGAATTTGTGGACTAATAGCCATAAACCAGTAGCAGCAAAACCAGAAGTTAAGGCTAGCGAGAGTAAAACCAAACTCCTCCTACCGCAATTAACTAATGTGACACCACGCGATTCTCATACCCATCATCCCCCCGCAGAGATAGTCGCAGCCGATACAGAATCTATTGACTTTCCCCAAGGAGATGTGCAACGCAGGTTTTGGTTTTCTTATCCTTTCATTCAGCAGCAAAGTTTATCTGATTGTGGGGCTGCTTGTTTGGCAATGATTAGCCAATACTGGGGTAAGCGTTTGGGTTTTCCGACTCTGCGGAAATTAGCACAGGTGGATAGATTAGGCGCAACTCTGGAGGGTTTAGCCGCCGCCTCCCAAACCTTGGGTTATGATGTGCTACCAGTCCGGGCAAGTTTGAATAAATTAGAATGGCAAACTAATCCGTGGATTGCCCACTGGCAAGGGATTCACTATGTAGTAGTGTGGCAAATTAAAGGCGATCGCATTTTAATTTCTGACCCAGCTTTAGGTAGACGATGGCTAAAACGTGCCAAATTTATAGCTAATTGGACAGGCTACGCATTATTACTAAATCCTACTGATATTTTTTATGCTCTCAAAAGCGAGAAAGTATCTCTCGGTCGCTATGGACAAGTATTGTGGCATTACCGCAAGTTACTCAAGCAAATAATTCTAGCTTCCTTATTAGTCCAGGTGTTTGGGCTAGCTGCGCCCCTTTGTACCCAAGTTGTTCTTGACCAATTAATCCCAGCCAAGAATTTAGATACCTTAAACGTGTTTGCCATTGGCTACCTTTGTTTAGGTATCTGGCGTAACGTCTTAACCGTCCAGCACCAATACTTATTGGATTATTTAGCCAGCAGAATTGACCTCAACTTGATTGGTAGTTTTATTCACTACACCTTGCAATTACCGTTGCAGTTTTTTGCTTCCCGCCCAGTGGAAGATATTGTCAGCCGTGTCCAAGAAAACCATAAGATTCAACAATTTATTACCCGGCGAGCAATTGGTGCAACTATAGATGCCTTCATGGTGCTGACTTACCTGGGGCTAATGATTTACTACAATTGGCAACTGACACTGTTGGTATTGAGTTGGATTTTAGCGATCGCATTTTTAACTTTAGGTGTCAGTCCCTATATTAAGCAAGCATCGAGAGAAGTCTGGCAAGAATCAGCCGGACAACAGACGGCAATTGTAGACATGATCAGTGGTATTACCACCATCAAAACTGCCACGGCGGAACGTGGACTGCAAAAGTATTGGGAAGAACGCTTCCTGAAAATGTTAAAAGCGCGGTTACGGGGACAAAAATTAGCTAATCGGTTGCAGCTTACCCGCAACTTAATTAACCACATCAGCAGTACGTTGATTCTCTGGTTTGGGGTGACTTTGGTGATTGGTCAGCAAATATCTTTAGGTCAGTTTGTCGCCTTTAATTTGCTGATTAGCAATATCACCAACCCCGTTGTCGCCTTAGTGGGACTATGGGATGAATTTCAGCAAGTGCTAATTGCCGCAGAACGACTCAACGATGTCTTTGCTGCTAATTCAGAAGAAAACCCCCAAACCACTGTATTGGTAATGCCTCCCATTCGTGGTGAAGTGCGCTTAGAAAATGTCTCCTTTCGTTATCATGCCCAACAAGAGCGCAAAATTTTGCAAAATATCTCTTTTGAAGCAAAACCTGGGCAAATTATCGGCATTATTGGTCATAGCGGCTCAGGTAAAAGCACTCTAGCCCATTTAATAGCGGGCTTGTATGCTCCTAGTGCTGGCAGGATGATGATTGATGGGCATGATACGGCTGCGATGTCTCCCCAATCGTTGCGGAGTCAGTTGGGGCTAGTATCACAAGAGTTGTTTTTATTTTCGGGGACTATTTTAGACAACATCACTCTACACGATACAGAGTTTAGCCGAGAACAGGCTGTGATTGCTGCCAAGTTGGCTAATGCCCATGAGTTTATCCAAGCCTTACCCCTCGGTTATGACACCGAAGTTGGGGAGAGAGGATTGGGGCTTTCTGGGGGACAGAGACAAAAAATTGCGATCGCTCGCACCTTAATTAGAAACCCCAAGATTTTAATTTTCGATGAAGCCACTATCGGCTTAGATACCGACTCGGAAACAGACCTCCAACACAACTTAGCCCTCATTACTCAACAACGCACAACCTTCATCATCTCTCACCGTGTTTCCACTGTGCGCCATGCCGACTACATTCTAGTTTTAGACAGAGGCATGATTGTTGAACAAGGTACACACCAAGAATTACTCACAGTAGCAGGTATTTATCAGCAGTTAGCGATGAAGTAGGGGCAAATCAATTCAAAATTCAAAATTATGCCCTCGAACGAAGTGAAGGGTCAAAATTCAAAATTAATTAACTCCTGGGGACTGGGGATTGGGGAAAAGAAAGCAGGGGGAGCAGGGGGAGAAAAATACAATGCCTACCTACTAACTACTCATTACTCACTACTCAGCACTGGCTAAACGCCGCGCTACCGCTAACAGCACTCAGCACTCACCACTCACCACTCACCACTTAACTCGCACTCAACATATTTGCGAAAAGTTTTTTGGATAAACTGAACAATATTCTTACAGAAATATCTAATCACATTGATTATCAGAAAGTATTAAACTTTATTTTTGTTGCAACAGGTCACTATTAACCCAAATATATAGCAATCCTAGATTATTCATGGGAGCTAAGAACCAAGGTTTATTGTAAGACCGGGGTTCTTAAGTATGGCAATTCTTACCCATTAAATAGCAGTCCCATAGCATAAAGCTTTGTTTTTAACAAATGATTGCTTACTGGATGTTTAGCAATCTTTCAGACATTCATTTGCTAACCTCTCTGAATACATCATTGCTGTAATCTTCATCAATTAAGCTCTTTATGTCCAAACTATACCTACACATAATAGAGCAATGTGTAAACAGGGTTTCACCCCCCACCCAAAAAAAAGTTTACTTAGCTTTTATTCAGTAGTAATTCTGATTTTTAATTATTGCCTATAACGTTATTTAGTGGTAAATTTTCTTAGTGGGTTTAAAGTCTCAAATGCACAGTAGGCGAGGGGTGTAACCCCTCATTACCTAGTTAAAAAGGGTCAATATGAAAAACAGTACAGCAAAACAATCGACATTGAAAATATTCCGTAAATTTAATGATTAAGATCCCAGATTCATGGATGACATCCATGAAAAAAGATAGTATAAATACGAATAGCACCCTTGATATAGTTGGTATGGATAAATAATTTAATCTGCTCCATACTAAAAAACACTGAATACTAAGGATAATTTTATTTCTTCAAGAAATAAATATTATACAATTAATCTGTCAGGGTAAAAATCTTGAGAATGTGAACAGTTACAAAAAACTGTATCTACCAGAAACGAAATTAAGACTTTTGTCTGCTAGTCAAAATAAATGACAAGGAGCAGTTAAAAGATGAATCAAGATAATGTTTACCACGACTACAATTTAGCCCTGAAGATGGTAGCAATTAATAGCAGCGATGGCGTTCCGCCCGTCGGAGACGATAATCGCAATGCTCAATTAAAAGCAACCTTGGTAGAAATATCTCAAAAGCCAGAAAATGCCATATCTAATATCCAATCATTTATTACAAAGCAGAGAGTATATTTTTGGCAGATATTATCTGCGCTTACGTATCTAATTTTCTGTAGTTATTTACTTTTATTCGTCAACGTATTGATTGACACATGGGCAAGCAAAATTACACAAGCTAGCCCCTACATCAGAGATGTAGCGACTTTTGTATGTGTCTTTTGATCAGGTTATGTCTTCCTGCAATATCTGCTAACCAGCATTTTGACTCAGTTAATTAGGTTGCAGTTGGTGAATCTTCATTGCAACATCAACCATCACACAACCGAACTAGTATTTATCCAAATAACAACTACGATGAATCAACACATGACAGGTATGACCAACGTTAACAAAGCAGTTAATCCTCAGCAGTTTGACAAAGTAGTGGAAGCAATTCTGGCTGGAAAATATTCTTGGGCTTGTGTTTTAATGCTACGTATCGTCGGTTACAACCCCTTACATTACATTCCCTACCGCACTTATAACCGACTACTCAAAGAGAACTCCGACGCTAGCAGAACGCAACAATCACATCCAAGTAATGGCACAATGGGTAAGTCATCTGAGGCTCATACTGCTTCTTCTAGTTGTTTAAGTAAAATCAAAGACCTTGCTTACTTTGAAGTTGTAGGTAAGCAAAAAACAGAAATTCGCGGTGGTAGTATAGATCCGTGGTTTGCTCAGAAAATTTACGATTCTCAACCTATACAATTTGACTCGCCATCCCTAACAGCTAGCGAACTCAATCTAATTAATAATTAGACTCTCCAGCTTGAATCATGGGTAAGCAAGTTCGTAGTCAGTATTTTAGTCCTGATGCTTCTAAACACTAAAGTGCTGACTACAAAACTTGAATATATTACATTAAATGTCATGAATTGCTGAATTTATTGCTAAATTGTGCCAAAATGGCAAATATTCAACCATAAAATCTTATACATTAAAGGTAACGACTCAAATTGGATAATGAGCTGGCAACTCATTTTCAAAGGTCAAATCAGTGATTAACTGACTATGAGACATACCTAACTGATTACTGTTGCTGAGTAATCAAGTTACTAAATCAAACATGACAAATTAAATATTGCTACTAGTAGTTCTTCTTCTGAGGAAGTTTGAGCATAAGAAAATTGCAGTGCTGGCCCTCTCCAATTTTCAAATTGAATGCTCCCTATCAAGTTTCCGAATGGTGGAGGAAATGTAGATGAACTTCCGTACTCTAACTGGTTTTGTTGTGCATCAATATACTCTATTCCTAGAACTACCAGCAAAAGTAAGAAGAGACACAGTAATCGTTTAATTTTTGTCATGGATAGTAGAACTTCTAGTTCTTACGCTTTTGTTTCAAAAGCTGTAATCCTCATCCTCCCAGATAGGATTACTTGTACTTGATAAACTTGTAACTTATACAACAAATCTTACAAATGCAGGAAGCTGAAAAATATGAATGCTTCCTGCTTTTTATTTGCTAAAAAATGGGTATATTATTGAGTTTTCTAGAAAGATGAAAAAATGAACGAACCAAAGCAAGTATTGATTACACCAGAGGAAGTTGTTAACGCTCTCAAAAAAGAGATGAACTTAAAGGAAGTTTATCAAAAGATTTTATTTAATAAAGTGATTTGGCAAGTTGCTGAAGAACGTGGGGTTAAGGTGACAGCAGCAGAAATTGAAGCTGAGGCTAACCGCCAACGTCGTGAGAAGCATTTGGAGAAAGCCGCCGATACAATGGCGTGGTTACAGAACGAGTTAGTGACGACTAATGATTGGGAAATGGGAATTTGCGATCGCCTGTTGTCCCAAAAATTAGCTAATATATTATTTGCGGAAGAAGCAGAAGCTTTTTTTCATAAAAATCAACTAGAGTTTGAGCAAGTTATTCTCTATCAAATTATTGTGGACTCTGAAAAACTTGCTCAAGAAATTTATTATCAAATTGAAGATAGAGAAATTAGTTTTTATGAAGCTGCTCATCTTTACGATATAGATATTTTACGTAAACAAAAGTGTGGTTATGAGGGGAATCTATATCGCTTTAACCTTCCCAAAGATATAGCTGCTGTTGTCTTTAGGTCTCAGCCTCAACAATTAATTGGCCCTTTAAAGACTGAATATGGTTATCACCTTTTGATAGTAGCAGAATTTCTGCCTGCTGAATTAACAAGTGAAAAACATCAAGAAATCCTTAAGAATATGTTCCAAAAATGGTTATTAGTAGAGTTAAATAATCGATTTAACTCATCACTTGATTCATAATTATTTTTACTAAAATTAAATACACTTCAGTTACAGTTAAAAAATTTAATTTGCGTAATGGTCTGTCAAAAATACTTTGCTGATAGGTAAAGATGCGATAAATCACCGTCTCTACAAAAACTCTATTCATGAATTATTTCTTGACAGACTAGTAGGTTGGGTTGAGGAACGAAACCCAACATTTTTAGGACTCATAGATGATAAATATTTTTTATTTCCTTTCAATCCCTAATAGGGATTAGAAGAAATTGCAATGAAGGCATAACACTTTATGTCTACTCGATATCACAGTTATTGTTTCAATCCCTGATAGGGATTAGAAGAAATTGCAATTAAATGAGCATGAAACTACCGTTAATATGGTTAATGTTTCAATCCCTGATAGGGATTAGAAGAAATTGCAATCTTTAGGTAATCTTGTACCACCTATATTCTTGATAGTTTCAATCCCTGATAGGGATTAGAAGAAATTGCAATAGCAGTAATTGTAGGGGCGCAGTTACATTGTGCAGCTGTTTCAATCCCTGATAGGGATTAGAAGAAATTGCAATGCTACCGCTACTGGACTAACGGTATTGGACTTTCAGTTTCAATCCCTGATAGGGATTAGAAGAAATTGCAATTGAGGGAATAAATGGTGGGGTTATTTCATCGTAAAAGTTTCAATCCCTGATAGGGATTAGAAGAAATTGCAATGGTATTCGTCCTTGGTGGGGGCAACTGGCATCTCTACCACTGTTTCAATCCCTGATAGGGATTAGAAGAAATTGCAATTTAGGGCAAAAACTCCGAGATGCAAGAGGGAAGTTTCAATCCCTGATAGGGATTAGAAGAAATTGCAATCTTCGCCTCTCCGGTGGTTTTTGCTGGCCACGTAGTTTCAATCCCTGATAGGGATTAGAAGAAATTGCAATTGGCGCAGTCGCGATTGATGCTGTAGCGATCGCTGACGTTTCAATCCCTGATAGGGATTAGAAGAAATTGCAATTGAATGCCATCATTACTAAATAGATGATATCTAGGTTTCAATCCCTGATAGGGATTAGAAGAAATTGCAATATTTAAATGGTGAAGACGTGGTGTCTACTGGTATGTCAGTTTCAATCCCTGATAGGGATTAGAAGAAATTGCAATTGAATGCCATCATTACTAAATAGATGATATCTAGGTTTCAATCCCTGATAGGGATTAGAAGAAATTGCAATCAGCAAAAAATACTAAGCTAGAAGCATCTAATCTAATTACATGTTTCAATCCCTGATAGGGATTAGAAGAAATTGCAATTAGAAGCCTTAGATTTGGTTTCTTTCAAAAAAGATGTTTCAATCCCTGATAGGGATTAGAAGAAATTGCAATTCGGAGCAACAATCTATGCTCCCTGGAATTATGAAGGGTTTCAATCCCTGATAGGGATTAGAAGAAATTGCAATTCAAATCGACCAGCGATCGCTTGCACATTGAATCACCAGTTTCAATCCCTGATAGGGATTAGAAGAAATTGCAATATCTTCTAATTTGGCAAAGTTGGCGAGTGCCAAAAAGTTTCAATCCCTGATAGGGATTAGAAGAAATTGCAATTCTTGGGATGCGCTTGAGGTAGTTGAGGCTTTTGTTTCAATCCCTGATAGGGATTAGAAGAAATTGCAATCTGTTTGATGCTGTTCCGACTTCGTTAGGAAATGATGTTTCAATCCCTGATAGGGATTAGAAGAAATTGCAATTAAAGTGTATGTGGTAAGCAGTTTATTCACTTGCTTAGGTGTTTCAATCCCTGATAGGGATTAGAAGAAATTGCAATATGGTTTACAACAGCGCGGCCTTTGTATCCTTCCTTCAAGTTTCAATCCCTGATAGGGATTAGAAGAAATTGCAATTTGCAAGGCTTGGGTAGCAAGCGATCGCTCACGAGTTTCAATCCCTGATAGGGATTAGAAGAAATTGCAATCTGCCAGATAAATCCAGCGTTGAACTGCGGCTGACTGGCGTTTCAATCCCTGATAGGGATTAGAAGAAATTGCAATCACCGTTTGGGAATATATCCAATGCCATAGCAGAGGATATATACCTGTTTCAATCCCTGATAGGGATTAGAAGAAATTGCAATATTACTGTATATTGATATAGGTATATGCTAGGGAATGTTTCAATCCCTGATAGGGATTAGAAGAAATTGCAATTCATCAACTCTACCTAAAGCGCGTTCGCGCCGAGGTTTCAATCCCTGATAGGGATTAGAAGAAATTGCAATTAACTAATATGTACCCACAAATCTTTAACGAGCCGTTTCAATCCCTGATAGGGATTAGAAGAAATTGCAATATTATTCCGGCGCACGAGAATCATTCTCAAGTTTTCGTTTCAATCCCTGATAGGGATTAGAAGAAATTGCAATAGATTTCTGGATGCAGTATCAGCTTTGATTGGAATCGTTTCAATCCCTGATAGGGATTAGAAGAAATTGCAATAAGGGGAGAAGCCAGACTACTGGAAGGAAAAAACGAGTTTCAATCCCTGATAGGGATTAGAAGAAATTGCAATATATGTCTTCAAATCAGCAAGATTCAAGGGGGAAGTTTCAATCCCTGATAGGGATTAGAAGAAATTGCAATTTGAAGTTCCTGCTTTGCCATCTCATGAAGACTTGATGTTTCAATCCCTGATAGGGATTAGAAGAAATTGCAATGTCTATGTAGCCACAGTAGCAGCTTCTTATATAGTTTCAATCCCTGATAGGGATTAGAAGAAATTGCAATGGAGGCGCGGCAACCTCTATTACAGGTTACAGAATGTTTCAATCCCTGATAGGGATTAGAAGAAATTGCAATTCCCTCTTTTACCTATAGGGGTTATGGGTTTCATTGGCGTTTCAATCCCTGATAGGGATTAGAAGAAATTGCAATTTTATCGGCTCTTTGCAGTGGAATCCTACAGCAAATAGGTTTCAATCCCTGATAGGGATTAGAAGAAATTGCAATTCAACAGAGAATAGTGATTGATTAATCCAAACACGTTTCAATCCCTGATAGGGATTAGAAGAAATTGCAATCGCCTTGAGAAGTCATCCCTACAAATGCAGCTTCTGTTTCAATCCCTGATAGGGATTAGAAGAAATTGCAATCTTCCTCGACCATCTTTTTGATGCGGTCTGTACTGTTTCAATCCCTGATAGGGATTAGAAGAAATTGCAATGATATTAAAAGCTATTCAGCAAATTTAAATCAATTTGTTTCAATCCCTGATAGGGATTAGAAGAAATTGCAATTGGCATCTCTAACACCGTTGTGAGTTAAATAGCTGTTTCAATCCCTGATAGGGATTAGAAGAAATTGCAATATGGCGATCACCTCTTAATAATTTCCCTTACGTTTCAATCCCTGATAGGGATTAGAAGAAATTGCAATTCACTCTTTGACCTATTTCCCAAGCTAAATACTGCCGTTTCAATCCCTGATAGGGATTAGAAGAAATTGCAATTGAGATTAGTTGCAGATGCTTGCGTTGGTTCTGTAGGTTTCAATCCCTGATAGGGATTAGAAGAAATTGCAATCTCAAGGTGTACTAACTCTCCAGAAGGAGATTACATACAATCGTTTCAATCCCTGATAGGGATTAGAAGAAATTGCAATATACAATAGTTGAGTAGCTTTAATTACACTAATGTTTCAATCCCTGATAGGGATTAGAAGAAATTGCAATTCTACTCATTGGTGTAGACATGGCAAGATTCAGCAAGTTTCAATCCCTGATAGGGATTAGAAGAAATTGCAATTGTAACGAGATTCCCATCGGATGCAGTCCATCTCACCGTTAGTTTCAATCCCTGATAGGGATTAGAAGAAATTGCAATCTAAAGCTAAAAGTTACAATCTAGACAACTTTATATTTGTTTCAATCCCTGATAGGGATTAGAAGAAATTGCAATAGCGGCGACCTGAAACACAGTCTATATTTAGTTTTCAAGGTGCGGTTGCGCGGATGGAATAATCTTAGCATACAGAATTATAACTGGGTAGAATACAAATGCCCAAAACCCTCACTAAATAAAGTGCGCGGCTATTTTTACTCAAAAAAATCTCAAAAGTCTTACACTGCAAGAACTCCAAGTTCAGTTAATCAGAGTTTGTTTTTAACACCTACCCATCCGCGCATTCGGGCGGAAAGCACTGTTCTTATCAAGTTATTGACCTGCTAATACACTACAGATTCAACAAAGCCACCATCTGACATCAATACATCATGCTGAGTTATGTTAGCGTAGCGAGTTGTAAATCTGGGCTGAGTAATAATACTAATCACTAGCGTTTAGGCTTTTGTTTTTCAACCGTAATTGTAACTAAAAGTCTTCTGAATCGTAGAAAAAGCGAATAAATTAGCTGTTTTTCAGAAAATTATCAATTTTTAATAAAATTTTTATAAAGATTTGATGAACTTTACTTTTTTCGGATAAAAACTATTGACTAGCCTTCAGAAAATTTCTACAAAAATAGTAGTAGGTTAAATAATCAAATTGAGAGACTGTCAGTTCTTAGTTAATTTTTGCCAGGTGAATGCAGATGACTCATGATCTGCTAATGAAAAAATAGGCAGTGTGGTGTTAGTTTGATGTTAGTAACATTTACTTGCATTGAAATCTAACTAAATAACCCTCTCTGATTGGTATTCGTAATCGCAGCAACTTAAATATTCACTCATTGAGTTTGTACCTACATTCCAGTTTTTAGCAACATCCTGATAACAAAATCATCATCAGACTTGAGGTAGATTTCCTGAGATTAGCAACCAAAATAATTGGTTGAAATCAATACCAGCGTGACACCATTGCTCAGAAAATTTTATCAAGTTATTGATGCAAGCTGTTGAGGTGTTTTACCAGATATTGCGTTTTTTGAGGCTTTGGAATATTGAATACTTACAGATAACCCCCCTCATTTACCAATTTAAAGGAGGGTAAACACTTGTCATCACATCTGATTTTTCACGTTATGTGGAAAAGCTAACGCGAAACCTAACCCCCTAACCCCCTTCCCTTGTAGGGAAGGGGGAGAAGTTAAAGCCTCTCTCCTTGTAGGGGAGCCAGTGCGTTGCGGGGGTTCCCCTGTTGTAGCAACTGGCGTGAGAGGTACTCTAGCGAGAAGCCGCTCCGCGTCTTTGGAGAGGGGTTTTCCAGATCCCGTGAAAAGTCAAGTGATCACATGGGCTTAATATCTTGAAAAAAGAGACTGTAACGCTCTTTCACCAATCTGAGGAAAGCAAAATAATTGTAGCTTGGGTTGAGTGATAGCCTTTTTGTCATCAGTACAGTTGAGAAACTGGAGAAAGCCGACTAAACCTGATGAATTTGAAACTTTGACCTAAACATAAATTAGACATTACCTGGTAATAATTATGTCTGAATATTTTCATCAAGAGCAATTTATTGAAGGTTATGACTTGCACGAAAGTAAGTTTTTAACTCCCTTTCAACGAAAAGCTTTGCTCAAGCATTTACAAACTAATTTGCAGCCAGAATATCGTAAACGCATTGAAATTATGTTACTGGCGGATATGGGGACATCGCAAAGCCAAATCTGTGAAAAATTAGGCTGTTCTCAAGAAATGGCTCGTTATTGGATTGGCATAGCTGAAGCAGGTTTGGCACACAAATGGAATGAGCGACCCATAGGTAGACCCAAAATTGTTAATAACCAATATATGGATAGATTGAAGGAATTAGTAAGTAATAGTCCGCGTGATTATGGTTATGCTTTTACCCATTGGACAGCCCAATGGTTAAGTAAGCATCTAGCCTCAGAACTGGGAATTACTATTAGCGATCGCCATATCAATCGCCTGTTAAAACAAATGGGACTTTCTACTAAACCAAAAAATAACCGTCCTCAAGTTACTGAAGAAGCTGAACCAGATAATAATATTACAATTTCTGACTTGAAATCTCAGTCTGAAACACCTCTGGATTGGTCGTTTAATTTAATTCGTAATTCGTAATTATCATAATGATTAAGAAGTACGAAAGTTCACAATATTTGGTTTGGAGGTGAGGGAATGCCGTCAGGTTTTTCCCAGCAATATTTAGCGCAACAACTTACTCAAACCTTGGGTGAGTTGTTGTCAGAAAAGGAAATAGAACAGTGTATCCAAGAGTTAGAAATTATTGAACCGCCAATTGCCAAGCAGTTTTGGCAAGCTGCTACAGCTTCGGCGGGAATTTACATCATCCTTGGGGGTAAAGTCAGATTACTTGATAGTTCTTTAAACTTAATCACCACGCTTTCAACAGGAGCGTCTTTTGGTGAACTGACTTTATTTCCAGAACAAGAATTTAGTCCTTATGTTGCTAGGGCTTCTGTTAATTTAAAACTTGCTTATCTACCGCAAGATAGTTTACAAGGGCTGATTAGTGAACATTCTAGCATTGGCGATCGCCTAAAAAAACAGGCAGAAACTTGGGATTTATTGGTATTCTGTAACCAAAATACCTTACTGCCTGAAAATACTTCCGTTGAAGATGCCTTGAGAGCATTGTTTTTATTTGAACGTCAGACTTTAGCTAGTGGTTCACTTCCCCAGTCGCTTTTGCAAGATACCAAACTCTGGCTTTTACAGCGAGGAGAATTAACAGATACCCAAGGACGCAGATTTATACCCGGAACAATCACCACATCTGCAAATGTAGGTAATTGGCAAGTTACACAATCAGCAGTTGTGTATATTTTGAGAAATACCAATTGGCAAATAGCACTAGAATATTGGCCGCAGTTAACAGAATTCCGAGAATCCAGTGTTAGTATTGAAAGTAACCCCTCCCCATCCCCGGTTGTAGAGACGCGATATGTCGCATCTCTACAACCCCCCCCTCCAGAAAAACCCAAACCACGTCGCTCCTATTTCCCCAGCCCCAAGGTGAGGGTAGGTCATTGGTGGGGAAGAATTACCAAACGCTATCCATTATTTGAACAACAAAGTGCAGCTGACTGTGGTGCAGCTTGTTTAGTCATGGTTAGCCGCTACTGGGGGAAAAACTTAAGCGTGAATCGCATTCGGGATTTAGCCAATGTTAGCCGCAATGGTGCATCCCTCAAAGGTTTAACCACAGCCGCAGAGACGATAGGTTTTACTACCCGTCCTGTGAAAGCCAGTTTGGATAAATTAGCACAACAAACCTTACCTGCGATCGCTCATTGGGAAAATAAGCACTACATCGTAGTTTACGAAATTACCAAAAAACACGTTATTGTCTGCGACCCGGCGATTGGACAACGTAGCCTGATACTGTCAGAATTTAAAGCAGGTTGGACTGGCTACGCTTTATTATTGCAACCCACCAGCCAACTACAAGAGGCACAAGAAGTCAGTACCCCATTCTGGCAGATGTTTGAGTTAGTCAGACCTCACTCACGCGTGCTGCTAGAAGTATTTGGGGCTTCGGTATTAATTCAGTTTTTGGGACTGATTACGCCCCTATTTACCCAGTTGTTGTTAGATAGAGTCATTGTGCAGGGTAGCACGCTGACTTTAAACGCTGTGGGTTTAGGGTTGATGATTTTTGGGTTATTCCGCGTCGCCGTCAATGGACTCAGGCAATATTTACTAGACCATACAGCCAACCGCATTAGTGTGTCACTGTTGGTAGGTTTTATTAAACATACCTTCCGTTTACCCTTAGCGTTTTTTGAATCCCGTTATGTCGGCGATATTGTCTCCCGTGTCCAAGAAAACCAAAAAATCCAGCGTTTTTTGACTGGGGAAGCCCTCTCCATCATTTTGGACTTACTGACGGTGTTCGTTTACGTGGGGCTGATGTTTTGGTATAGTGCGTCTATGGCATTGGTCAGTTTAGCGATCGTGCCGCCGTTTGTATTACTGGCACTTGTCGCTACACCATTTCTACGCCGCATTAGCCGGGAAGTTTTTAGTGCTACCGCCAACGAAAACAGTTACCTCATTCAATCCCTAACGGGGATTCGCTCAATTCGTTCGATGGCAATTGAGCAGACAGTGCGCTGGCATTGGGAAGAACTGCTAAATAATGTAATTAGAAAGACCTTTGCTGGGCAGATTATCAGTAATCAGTTACAGATTTTTAGTTCGGCAATTGAAACCCTAGTTACGACCAGCTTACTGTGGTTGGGGGCGTGGTTGGTGATTCAAAATCAACTTACCATTGGTCAGTTAGTTGCCTTTAATATGCTGCTGGGTAACATCATTAGACCTTTTCAGCGTCTAGTCGTGCTGTGGAATCAATTACAAGAGGTAACAATTTCTACAGAACGCATCAATGATATTCTCGAAGCCGAACCAGAAGAAGACTTACAAAACCAGCCCCGCCAATTTTTACCTCGCTTGAGCGGTCATATTCGCTTTGAAAATGTCACCTTTCGCTATCATCCAGAGAGTGATATTAATGTCTTAGAAAATCTCAGTTTTGAAATTAAACCAGAGCAAACCGTTGCTGTCGTAGGGCGTAGCGGTTCTGGTAAGACCACATTGTTTAAATTAATTTTAGGGCTATATCTGCCGACAGATGGCAAAGTGTTGATTGATGGTAACGATGTGACTAGTATAGCCCTGCGATCGCTCCGTTCTCAAATCGGTGTGGTTGACCAAGACACCTTTCTGTTTGGCGGTACAATCCGCGAAAATATCAGCATTGCTCACCCCGAAGCTAGTTTAGAACAAGTGATAACGGCGGCGCGATTAGCTGGGGCTGATGACTTTATACAACGATTGCCAATGGGTTACGAATCCCAAATTGGCGAAGGTGGCGGTATGTTATCTGGCGGACAACGCCAACGCCTAGCCATAGCCCGTGCTTTGGTAGGTGATCCCCGTTTATTGCTTTTAGATGAAGCAACCAGCCACCTCGATTCAGAATCTGAGCGTCTGATTCAAAATAACCTGAAAACTATCCTTCAAGGACGCACCAGTGTAATTATTGCCCACCGCCTGTCCACCGTGCGTCATGCAGACTTAATTTTGGTATTAGATCGTGGCTTATTAGTCGAAAGCGGTACTCACGATCAATTGATCACACGAAAAGGCCATTACTTTTACCTGAACCAACAGCAACTGGCGACTAATTCGTAATTCGTCATTAAGAATTGGTTGCCTTGGGTATTACTGGGAAATTGTTAAAAAAATGGGCATGGGACAAACAGGACATGGGATATCGGGCATTGGGTAATAGTTCTTCTTCCTTTCTATTCCCTAATCCCCATTACCCCTTATCCCCAGTCCCCAGTTCCCAGTCCGCAGTCCCCCTTCAGAGTAATTTATGCCACACATATCCCACAATTCATCATCTGTGCTAGTCAAGTCACAGCCAGATGATCTGCTACGAGTTGAAGAATCGCGTTCTCTAGATAATGAGCAAACACAAGGGGTAAGCGAGACTAATGATTGGTTTTATGGCACTGAGGAATTACTCGATGCCTTACCCAAACGCTGGACTCGTTCCATGCTTTACCTCTTGATTAGCTTTGCGGTGATTATTATCCCTTGGGCATCTCTGAGCAAGGTTGATGAAACAGGAACAGCCAGAGGGCGTTTAGAACCCAAGGGTGCAACGCAAAAACTAGGTATTGCCGTCGCTGGTAAAGTCAAAACAGTGAATGTGGAAGAAGGGGCGACGGTTAAGGCTGGGCAAGTTTTATTAGAATTAGATGCTGACGTTCTACAAAAAGAATTAGAACAAGCTGAAACTAGGTTAGAAGGATTAACTAATCGGCAAGCGCAGCAAGAATTACTCAAAAACCAATTGATGCTCGCCATTAATATTCAAGAACAGCAGAACCAAGCCCAAGCCTTGGAAAAAATGGCACAAGTGAATCAAGCCCAGCAGCACTTAGATGGTAAACAAAGTACCTACCACTTACAAAAACTAGAAAAACAATCTCTAGTAGAACAGGCTAGGCAGAGAATTAATTCTACTCAGATTCTCCAGCAATTGGCTCAAAGGCGTTTGCAGCGAGATTCCAAAGAAGTTACACGCTATCGTGATCTGTTAAGGCAGGGTGCAATTCCCCAAATTAAAATTGTCGAACTGGAAAACTCTGCCGAAGATAGCCAACGCTCTTTGCTGCAAGCCAATGCAGAGATTATGCAAGCACAGTTGCGTTTAAGAGAAGAAGTCAGTCGCTACCAAGCAACTATTAGTCAAATTCAAGCAGAAATTCAGCAAGCACAACTACGTCTGCAAGAGCAGCTAAGTAGTTATCAAGGGGTTGTCCAAGCGGGTAAATTGGCAGTCCTCAAAAGCCAAGAACAGTTAAAAGACCTGCAAAGCCAAATTACTAACTTGCAATCAGAAATGGCGCAAACCAAGAGCCAGATTGCATCATTTAAGCTACAACAACAACAAAGAATAGTGCGATCGCCTATTGATGGTGTAATTTTTGAGTTACCTGTAGAAAAACCAGGCCCCGTAGTCGAACCAGGACAGATAGTAGCTCAAATCGCACCACAAAATACGCCTTTAATTCTCAAAGCCCAAATGCCCAGCCATCAAAGCGGTTTCTTGAAGGTGGGAATGCCAGTTAAAATCAAGTTTGATGCTTATCCTTTCCAAGATTATGGCGTGGTGCAAGGGCGCGTTAACTGGATTTCGCCGGACTCGAAGATCCAAACTACCGCTCAAGGGAACGTAGAAACCTACGAGATGAATATCACTATAGACCAACCATATATCCAAGCTGGTAATAAACGTATTTTCTTAACCCCAGGTCAGACAGCATCAGCAGAGGTAATTATTCGTCAACGCCGAGTAATTGATTTTGTCTTAGACCCATTTAAGAAATTACAAAAAAGCGGTTTAGAGCTTTAGAAATAAGCTAATACACGCGATGTGCAATTTATTCTTGAAACCTCTCCCATACCAGGAGCTACGGTGTACACACAAGTCTAATCACCTTATCCAGTATCGTTTTGATCCCCCCTAACCCCCCTTAAAAAGGGGGGAACTAGAATCAAAGTCCCCCTTTTTAAGGGGGATTTAGGGGGATCAAGCCACATTTTGCACCTAGCACTCCAGATATGTGTACACCTTAGCCTACTAGGAGAGAGGCTTTAATTATTACTCTCTTTCACTAGTAGGGAAGGGGTTGGGGGTTAGGTCTGAGAGAACTTTGCACACGACGTTAATACGGTTCAGATCAGCCCCAAACGCGTCTTGAAAACCCAACTACTAGGCTGATCAACCTTTGGAGACGTTGCACTGCAACGTCTCTACAAGCCATGCCATTTTTCCACCACCAATCAATTTAAAGGGAGATTTGTATCATGCCAAAACTTATACAACTATCGATTGCAGACATTATTTATCATCTAAAATTATCTTGTCAAATCCCCACAATTTTAGAAGCGATCGCCACCTCCAGAATTATTACTGAAGCTGCCGTCTCAGCAGGCATTGAAATTAGTGTAGAGGAACTTCAACAAGCCGCAGATAGTATGCGCTTAACTAATCAATTATTCAAAGCAGAAGATACATGGAATTGGCTAAACAAATATTATCTTTCTTTAGATGACTTTGAAGACATGGCTAAAACCAACTTATTATCTGCTAAGTTAGCTGGTCATTTATTTGCAGATAAAGTTGAACCATTCTTTTATGCCCATCAAATTGATTACACTGGGGCTGTAACTTATGAAGTTATATTAGATGATGAAGACTTAGCTTTAGAGCTATTTTACGCCTTAAAAGAAGGTGAAATTAGCTTCCAAGAAATTGCCCGTCAATACATCCAAACCCCAGAGATTAGAAGGGCTGGGGGCTATCAAGGTATTCGCTACAGGCGAGACTTTAGACCAGAAATTGCGGCGGCTGTTTTTGCTGCCAATCCTCCCCAAATTCTTAAACCCATCGTTACCCCAAAAGGAGTACATATAATCGCCGTCGAGGAAATCATTAACCCCGAATTAGATGAGGAGCGACGGATGCAAATTGCCAAAGATTTATTTACACTTTGGTTAGAAGAACAAGTAAATGCTGTAGAAATTGTAGCTGATTTCAACCGCCAAGATAATTCGTAACAATGCTCGCCCCGCTACGCTCTAAGCGCAGCTATGCCGCAGGCTTTACGTAATTCGTAAAAAGATTTGGGGTGGGTGATAATCACATTTTTGCTACAAACCCCACTCCTTCATATCAACACCATCAATGCTACTTTTTATACACAAGTACGGTATATAGGTTTAGCTTGATAGTTGATAACTTGATCACAACGGGTTAAGCGTCAAAAAAGTTACGCCATACTGGCTGATCAAGCGGGATGCTAGATTCTGGAACTGAAGTCATATCATCGCCGTCGCTTATCATACAGGTGGTAACATATTAAAGTAAATGATTTAAAACATACAATCATTTAACAAAGCTTAAAGTTGCTTTATTATATTGTTTACCAAAGGTGTGAGTTGAGTTGTGGAATTGAATTAGCGATGACTACTTGTATATCTAATATTGCTGAACGTAACTCTCAAGCTGTACGAGTATGCGAGTTAACCAAGACTTGTTATCAAGACGATCAACAAGTCAAGTTCATGAGCTTGCAAGCAGAGGTAGATTCTCTGTTGCAGGAATTACAAAACCTCAAGGAAAAACGTTTAACAACCACTAGCCCAGAATCATAAAACAAATTTACTGTCGAGCGATCGCAAAATCTTCCCAGTCGTCCACTTGAGCTAAATGCCGATTTGACAGAGTTCTCTGAGGCTATGTCAGCAATAGAGACTATTTCAGGGAAGTTACAGGCGATCGCTACAATCAATCATTAAGATTTCATTAAAATTTGTATATCAATTTACCATTACTTGCACAAAATTTAAGTCAGCAATCACAAAATTTTTGTGATTGCTGATTTTCGCTCTCGGAATGAGGCATAGGGACATCTATAAGACCTAGATTTAAAAAAGGTGAGCCAAATAGCTATCATTGAATGTGTATTTTGAATTGTTCGTATGCTCACACTGTCTCCCAGCCTACAAGCTAGACTTTCTCAACCCCTCAAAATCGGCTCATTTGCAGTCAAAAGCCGAGTTCTTCAGTCGCCTTTATCTGGGGTGACAGATATGGTATTTCGTCGCTTAGTACGACGCTATGCACCAGATTCAATGATGTACACCGAAATGGTGAATGCTACGGGGTTACATTACGTCAAGCAACTACCCAAAATCATGGAGGTAGACCCCAACGAACGTCCAATCAGCATTCAATTATTCGATTGTCGTCCCGATTTCCTCGCAGAAGCAGCCATAAAAGCAGTTGCCGAAGGTGCTGACACTATTGATATTAATATGGGGTGTCCAGTCAATAAAATTACCAAAAATGGTGGGGGTTCTTCTCTGTTGCGACAGCCAGAAGTAGCAGAAGCTATTGTTCGGGAAGTGGTGAAAGCTGTTGATGTACCAGTAACAGTCAAGACGCGTATTGGTTGGAATGACAAAGAAATCTTTATTCTCGATTTTGCCAAGCGGATGGAAGATGCCGGAGCGCAAATGATTACTGTGCATGGACGTACCCGCGCTCAAGGGTACAATGGTAATGCTCGCTGGGAATGGATAGCCCGTGTGAAAGAAATATTATCTATTCCAGTGATTGGTAATGGGGATATATTTTCCGTGGAAGCGGCGGTGAGATGCTTAGAACAAACTGGTGCGGATGGTGTGATGTGTTCCCGTGGGACGTTGGGTTATCCCTTTTTGGTGGGAGAAATTGATCACTTCTTGAAAACTGGGGAGACATTACCAGTAGCAACCCCAATTCAACGTTTGGAATGTGCCAGAGATCATTTACAAGCCTTATGGGAATATAAAGGCGATCGCGGTGTCCGTCAAGCCCGTAAGCACATGACTTGGTACGCCAAAGGTTTTGTCGGTGCGGCTGAATTGCGGGGACAATTGAGTTTAGTGGAAACAGTGCAGCAGGGTTTAGACTTGATTGATAGAGCCATTGAGCAGTTAACTCATGGTTATGAACCAATGGAAGAAGCGGAGAATTTTCAAGTCGCTTAATTATATAAGCGATGTATTTAACTCTATTTCTAATATATCTGCTGAAGTGCGATCGCACATTGAAAAGGAAACTAACTAATCGACTAAGTAGGATTAACACCTTAACCCACTGCAAAATCAGTAAACTGACGCATATAAGGTGTGTGGAATCCCAAGACAATATCCTGTTTTGATACACCCATCTCTACTAATTCAGCAGCGATATCATCTTCCGTACCATTCCACTGAATCCAAATTTTTTCATTCTTGATATCTAAATGAATCACAGGGCCATAAACACGCCTTCCTTTATCCCAACCAACATAAATAAGTTGATAATGATCGTGTATTGTATCAAATATAGTTTGCATTTCTAACTCATCATTTTGATGATGCGATGTTCGGCGTTGGGCATATTCTGACAATACACGCTGAACATATTCTCGATATTTTTCTAGTTTTGCCACTTCTCTAGGTATTCTAGCAATTATTTTTATTGTAAAAGGCGGGTGCGGGGATTGAACCCGCTAATCCCCACAAATGGTGGAGATATAACCGATAATCCTATATTCTGCGTCCCCGAAGGGCAAGTGATGAATCAGGATAACCCGCCATGAAAAAGGATAAAAGATTGCCACCATTTATCCTTAAAGCTATTCAACTCTTTTTACAATTCACCTGTAGCTAGCATCTGGATGATGCGAGGTGTACCAGGGTCAAACCCTGCCAAATCCCAAGAAAGAGGATCTTTGGGATCTACTAAGGTAATTTGGTAAGGTGTCAAGCTGACATACACAGCCTTAACATCAGGATTCACCTTTTTACGGTAATCAGCTAATGCTTGAGAGGGATGTTTATAACCCGCCCAGCTTTCGGAGTCAGTCCAGAAACAAACAACATCGGCTTTGAACTTGTGCTTAATCATCCAGTCATAAGCTACAGAAGCATCTGTTCCGCCGAAGTTTTGGTTGCTGGCTTTACGCACAGCAGAGCTAAAACTATCTTTAGCGGTGATATTCAACTCCCGAAATTCCGTAGCAAAGCCGCGAATCATGTAGTTTTTCTCAGCTTTGGCTGTAACTAATGCCATTGTGGTGGCAATTTCACAGCAGCTGAGTCCCATATCTGCAACCAAGCTACCCATAGAACCAGAAACGTCTACGGCGTGCATGAATACTTTACCTGTGGGTTGCACCACATCAAAGGACAACTCAACGGCTTTTTCTAAGATGTCCACGATGCGGGGAACTGGACTCCAGGTTTTCTTACTGCGTCCTAATCTTCCCCCAGACTCGTAAGTTTTGAGTGCTTTCAAAACATCTATGGGATGGATACGACCTTTACGCAGATGTTCTTTGTTGTTGAGAACTGACTCTACACGCTGCAAGTTAGTTTTTTCGTCAGTCCGCAACACACCCAGTTCAGTTAATGAACCCAAGTTACGCAACATTGCACCAATAGGCATTTCCTGAAATAGTAATTGCCAAGCTTGCTTATCCATCTTGCCCACGGGTGCAGCCATTTCATGGGTTAAACGTCCTTGCAAAATGGCTTGGTGGGTTTCGTTGGGGTTGTGCTTTAGCCATTCGTACCACCAAATTTGCGCCAACGCCTCAGAGGGTATTTCAGTTGGTAATTCTGCCCAACCTTTAACTACCCATTCATAGAGTTGACGGTGGTTTTCGGTAGGTGGTTTGACGTGAAACAACCGTAAAGCATCGCGATTAGTAAAGCCTTGACGTTGTTGATATTTCAACAGTTGATAGGCTAAACCTTTGACATCTTCACGAGATAGCCAGCTTTTACCAGCTTCCCGGACTATCTTACCGAACCCCCTTAGAGATTTGGTATAGTTCAGCCATTCATAGAAATGGCTACCTGTACGGACAACTTGGGGAAAGATTTCACCAAAAGCCTGTTTTGCTTCTGGGGTTTCACCCATTGACAGCAACACCAAAGCAAAAATAGGTGCGCTGTTATTGATGGCGTGTCCATCACTGGCATACAAAATTTCTTCCGCAACACGGCTGGGATTTTCGGCAACAGCTTGTTTCACAACCGCCACAAAATCTTCTGTGAGTTCTTGTTTGCCAGCATAGTATGTGCTTTGGGCTGTGCCAACCAACAGACAACGCCGCAACATTTTCCAAATGCCAGCATCAAACATCCAGCCACCGGAACGCCCTTGAATCATCTCGGCTTCCCGTCCGGGGATGGGCTGATTTTGTGGTGTATTTGTCTTATTTTTGGTGAAAAAATTATAATTCATCGCTTCATCTCCCAGCCCTTGCGGGCAAAAATGAAAGGTGGCAGAGCGGGACTCGAACCCGCAACCTCTCGTGTTGCAGACGATAACCCTCAATTCTTCGGCCTCTTCAGGCAAGTTGTGAATAAGGATAATAGCGTTCTTCCATTTGAACTACCTGCCACATGAAAATTGAAAATTAGTCTGGGCAAGTTGGATGTTACGGAAACCGACACCGCCTACTTTCTACAAAATCTGAAATTGTTTTGGCGCGAGGAGCAGGATTTGAACCTGCGTCCGATGAATTAACGATAACCCTCAATTAGTCGGCCTCTTCAGGCAAGTTTGTAAACCAAGGACTATGGGTTTTACCCCTTTCACTGCTCTACCAATCTGAGCTATCCCCGCTTAAAATTTCAAAATTTAAACTCAGCATGGGCTATGCCCAGCTTCTCTAACAGCACTAATATGGGTAGCAGAGCAGGATTTGCACCTGCATCTACAGAAATTTAATCAAGGGATTGTGAATCAATATATTTCGATAACCCTCGATAGGTCGGCCTTTACAGGCAAGGTGGTCGCTCTGGTATTTGAGCTATCCGCTACCGATTTAGCTAACTCCTTTAGGAATGTCGGCTTGTAGTATTAATGTAGTATATGTAATTTCGACTGTCAAGAGGATAACTAAAATTTTTTTGAAGGTTTGTAGTCAGCACTTCAGTGCTTAATTTCATAAGAACTGTTCGCATCTCGTTCCTAGCAAAACTTGTTTACTTAACCCTCTTTGAATCACTCTAGGCAGATAAAAATCTCAAACACTTATTTTTCTATGACTCTAGGGATAGAAAACGGATAAATCTATTGTCGAAAAAATATTTTGCAGATTTTGCCGAAATTATTAGGTTTTTTAGCGTTATAAGATCGCAGGTAATGATGATTTTGCTGGTTTTTGCCGTAACTTTGCCAAACTATACAAAAACCTGCGCCGATTTTTGCCAATATAATATATTATTTCCCAAAAAATTCGCTTGGCAAAAATCGGCATGAGTGAAAAAACAATAGAAGGTAGCGGGAAAGGCTTTCTCGTTCTCCTTTTGCCAATATCGTTTGTGATTATTTTCCTGGTTACTACCTGGAAATTTTTGCTGGCTTTTCTAGTGTTGCTGATTGGTTTAAATGTATGGCAACAATACCAATGGCAACAGTGGTGTCAGCGAGTTAACCCGATTTTCAGTCAGTTGGTTCGAGAAAATCAGGGCAAGATTACACCTGTAGATTTGGCAATTCGGGGCAACTTTCCCGGCACACAAGCAAAACGCTATCTAGATGGTAAAGCATCTGAATTTGGTGCAAGTATACTACCTGCTGGAGAAACAGGTGAAGTTTATTACTTCATCACTGGCAGTATTCTGGGTAATATTCTTGACAGTAGTGAGCCTGTCAAACAACTAGCAGCGCAACCAGTAACGAAGGAAGCGCGATCGCTCTTAGCAGCACCACCTACACCAGAACCAGTAGCAACAGAACCAGAACCGGAATTACCAGAACCGGAATTACCACCACCAGCAGTTACGGAAGAAGCTAAACAAAAACTAGCAAGACAGCTAGTTTTTGGTTCTTTGATTCAATCAGAATTAGCTAAACGGCTGAATGTTTATTCCAGCACTGTATATAAACGGCGTAATGATCCAGAATTTCCTGAATGGAGTCGCAACCGCGATCCCGATGGTATTGCTTGGAGTTTTTCAGAAACGACTAAGGAGTTCTTTCCAGTGGATGAATGAGTGCTGAGTAGTGAGTGCTGAGTGCTGAGTAGTGAGTGCTGAGTAGTGAGTGCTTTTAGCCAATGCTGAGTAGTAAGTTAGGTAAGGGTCAATAGTCAATAGTTTTTCTCCTCTGCACCCCCTTCCCTGCACTCCCTGCTTCTTAATAGTCCCCAGTCCCCAGTCACTTTATTAAAGTCTAAACCTACGGCTTCTGAAATGGAACTGAGGCCATTTTGTTCTAACTTGGCTAGCAAACCTTCAAGAATACGGCTGACCATCATTGGACCTTCGTAAATCCAGCCTGTATAAACTTGAATTAGGCTAGCACCAGCAGTAATTTTTGCCCAAGCATCATCGGGGGAGAATATGCCACCTACCCCGATAATTGGCATCTGCCCTTGGGTTTGCTGCCAGATAAACCTAATTACTTCTGTGGAGCGATCGCGTAATGGCGCACCACTAATTCCCCCGGCTTCTTGCTCAGGTGATTTGCCAGTTTTGTCTATCACCTGGGTTTTTAGTCCCTCACGGCTAATAGTCGTGTTAGTGGCAATAATCCCGGCTAGCTGGTAGGTTTTCGCCAAATTAATAATATCCGCGATCGCTTCCCATTCTAAATCAGGTGCTATCTTGACAAATAATGGTTTTTGTGTATTATTTTCGTTTTGTAGTACATCCAAGATAGAACTGAGCATAGAGGCATCTTGAAGCGATCGCAATCCTGGTGTATTGGGTGAAGAAACATTAACTACAAAGTAATCTCCCAATTCTTTAAGTAATTGAAAACTATATAAATAATCTTCTGCGGCGGCTTCTAGAGGAGTAACTTTCGATTTACCCAAATTAATGCCTATGGGTATGGATGAAGTGAACTCTTGTTTTTCTTGAGCTAACCGTGATGCCATTGCAGCTGCACCACTATTATTAAACCCCATGCGGTTCAGAACAGCTTGATCTAAGGGCAAGCGGAACAAACGAGGATGAGGATTTCCTGGCTGTGCTACAAATGTCACAGTTCCCAGTTCTGCAAAACCAAAACCCAGGCTTGACAAGATGCCAGATGTAACGCCATCTTTATCAAAACCAGCCGCCAAACCGACGGGGTTGGGAAAGTGTAAACCAAATAAATTTTGTTCTAGGCGGTGATTTTTTAGACAGAGAGACTTTTGTAACAGGCTTGGTAGCCAATTATTACCAGCATGATGTTGATGTGATAACCAGCTTAATATCCCTATTGCCTGGTGATGTGACCACTCTGGATCTGCTTTTAATAACTTGAATAAAACCGGACTTATAGCAATTCGATAAATATCCATTGTCAACCCCTTTGGGGAATTAAAAATTAAAAATTAAAAATGGTTTGCGCCAGCATCTATAGTCATTAGTCAGGTTTTATTTTCCCCTGCTTCCCTGCTCCCTTGGTTCTCTGCTTTTTATCCAGAACTTTCAATAAACAATCGAAACAATATTAGTCAGGGCTATTTTATGGGCATCTTATATATTACAAGCTATGTTGACTAATAATCAGATGGGGCTGCCACAACCACCTATAGCCGCCGAAGAACAAATTGTTGCCTTAGGACGCGTTTTGCAAAGCCTAAGGGAAGAGGATGATGTTGAAGTTCTGATGGCAATTACTACTTCTTATATTCAACAGCAGTTTAATTACAGTCTGATTTGGATTGCTGTTTACGATCGCATCAAGCATACATTGTTGGGTCAAGGTGGTGTCACCCCTGGAGGAGAAGAGAGTTTCTTACGCAAACGGTTGATTCTCTGTCCCGGTGACTTATTAGAGCAAGTAGTTATTCAACAGCGTCCTGTGGGAGTAGCGGATATTCGCACTGAAACGAGAATGGGCGAATTGCAAGACTTGGGACAAAAACACAACGTTCGGGGAACAATTATTTTTCCCATACGCTACAAAGACCGTTGTTTGGGGTTGCTGTTAATAGCTTCAGAACGCTGGGGTTATTTGATCCCAGAGGAGACTAAAACTAGTGTGATGATTGTCTTAGGCGAATTGGGGTCAATACTTCATCAAAATGAATTTCATTTGCAGCAAAAGCAAAACAAGCGTCCTGATCAGCCTTTATTAGAATTACTTGACAATTTACATAACTTCAATAATTTAGAAGAAAGACTCAAAGCAGTAGTAGAAGCAACCCATGAATTTGTTGCCCCCAGTCGTACCAATATTTACTGGTTTGATCGGGAAGGACGCTATTTTTGGTGTCGGATCACTAATCAGCTGATGAAAATGAACCGAGATGCACAGCGTGAACAGCCAGCAGCTGGAATGACTGTGCAAGAGTTGAGTGATTTTTATTATGCTTTGTCAGTTAACCAAATTGTTTGGATTGGTGACGCTCGTAGTTCCCTAAACAGTCATTTTACTGCCAAGTTATTGCAACGCTGGCGAGTGCGATCGCTCTTAGCTGCTCCAATTATCTGGCAAAAAGACCTATTGGGGTTTTTGGCTGTCGAAGGTGTTGAACCACGCATTTGGTCAGAAGCAGACAAAAACTTTGTTCAAGGTGCGGCGGGTTTAGTCTCTCTGGTAGCTCCAACTGAAAAAATGGAAACTACCGTTCAACAAATTCAAGAAGATTCTCAACTCACTAGCCAAGTTGCTCAAGCTATCTACACTCACCAAGACCTCAAAGAAACTTTACGTATTTGTGCCGCCAAGGTATTAACTCGGTTAGGTGCTACCCGCTTTTTAGTTTTACAGTACGACGCTGACCGCAATAACTATCAAGTTGTTTATCAAACCCAACCCCATAATCGCCGTCCTTTGACCTTTGCTTTTAGTTTATTGACCGAAACCGACAGGCAAATGTTAAAGTCGGCGAAAACAACCGTAGAAATTGAGAATTTAGACGAAGATTTACGGTTTTTTAACTGGCGACCACCTTTAATAGAAAATGGAGTGCGATCGCTGTTAGTTTGCAACTGCACTCAAGGTCATCGACCAGAAGCAATCCTGCTAATTACCCACACCAAGCATCACAATTGGACGACCCTCGAAAAAGAACTGTTGTGGATTGTCAGTCAACAAATAGGTGTAGTTTTACGACAATGGCGACTACTAACTAATAGTGAACAACAACAAAAAATTGTGCAGAGTATTCAACAATCTCTCTGTATTTTAGAAGAGGCCCGTAGTGAAAACACTGAGACAGATAAAAATTACTTAGAAACTACTACGCTGGCACAAATAGCATCTATTCTTGGCTGTCCTTTAGCTTTAATGTTGTCTTGGTCATCTGGCCAGTCTCAGGCGGAGATTATCCCCGGAGTAACTACTGATAGTCACTTTAATATTCGCACAGATGCACAAGTATCCGTGCAGTCTGAAGCATTGATTCAGTGGGCGTTGTCTAAAGATGGCTACTTAAATCTGAAAGTCGATGATTTACCCCCAGAAACCAAAAAATGGTTAAATTGCCCAGGTGTGGGTAAGGTTTTGGTCATAGCTTTACGGACTGCTGCTATTCATCAACCCACAGGGGTAGTTGTCATAGCAGACCACGCAGAACGCTACTGGCCACAACAAACCTTGAATGCTATAGAAACTCTGATTGAGCAATTAGCTTGGTTGCGTCGTCAACAGCTAATTAGCAAAAGTCTAGAATCTACAACCCAAGAACTACGTCAACTCAATTGGTACAAACATCGACGGTTGGAAGAAGTTCAAAGGACAACAGCACTGCTACTTGGGCAAATTCATGATTTGGGGATTCCTACTAATGAACTAACTCAGACACGCTACCAATTATTGTGGCGACAGTTAGATCACACCAGTACGGCGATGACAGGATTGTTAAAACAAGAGCAATGGCAATTGCACATGAGTGGGGAAACCATGCCCATAGCCAGCTTGTTGAAGCGATCGCTCGAACGTATAGACAATTTAGTTCAAAAACAAAAACTCTGGATTGGGGTTCATGGATTAGGGCAATCCACACAAGAACCAGAGTCAAGTGATGGTTCTAGCTTACCAAAAAGTATTAACGCGCCAAGCCATCCCTCTTCAATGGCGATCGTTGGCGACATTATTAAATTTGAATTAATCGTCCATGAATTATTATTGGCGGCCTGTCAACGTTCTCCTCATGGCAGCAGAATTGACATTTGGTGTCGTCGCTTAGATGAACAATTCTTGGAATTATCGATTACAGATAATGGCATGATTGCACCAGAGTTACTAGCAGAACTAGAACAAAAGACCCGTAAAGATTTGCTGACAGCGTGTCATCTCGATCAACTCCCAGGTTTGCATTTATTGATCTGTCAACAGCTAATGCAGCAACTCAAAGGAGAATTACATCTCTATCAGTTACCTGATAATCGAGTAGTCAGCCGCTTACTGTTGCCATTAGCGATCAATAATTCTTAGCAATTTATCTTTTAGCCTGAAGCTAGAAGTCTTAGAAAACATCACTTAACAAACGTAATAATTTCAGAATTTAATGATTTATTGCGATCGCTCCTTTTGTCTCGGTAAGTTAACGAAAGCTAATCCACCCAACGTGAAGATTTTTATTTAGTTTTGTCAGTTTGATTATCTTGATTTATCTCACGTCTACGCAGTTTTACCAAAAATCTCACCCGCCGTTTGAATTCTTCAAAGTCTACATCACTAAGTTTAGTTTTATCCCAAGCCGGGCGTTGATTAATTTGTTCACACCAGTTTTGCAGTTGGGGATAATTATTTAAACTCACACCCAAGTCGGGTAAAAACGGTAGCACTGTTCCAGCAACAATGTCTGCTAGGGTTAATTGTTCACCATTAAAAAAAGTATACCCGCCAATAATTTCTGTCAAAAATTGCAGCACTTTATTTATATGCTCTACGGCTTGTAAGAACTGCGGTGAGTCAGGACTATCACAAATTAGAGTAATTATTTTGGGAAATAATTCATTAGCTGTTACCATTTGCACCATTCTGACTTTCGCCAAGCCTTGAGCATCATTAGGTAACAATGCAGGTGTGAGATATTTCCTCTCTAAATAATCTAAAATCGCCAAAGATTCTATTACCCTAAACCCATCATCTACTACAACTGGGATATGGTGAAATGGATTAATTTCCAAAAATTCTGGCTGTAATTGATCACCATTTAATTTCATTAATATCGGTTCAAATTCAATTTCCTTTTCTAATAAAGTTATCCATACACGCCGAGCATTAGGTGAAAGAGGGGCGTAGTAAAATTTCAGCATCGAAAACTCCTATGTATAATTAAAAAGACCGAATGGTTTGTTAAACTATAAAAAATTTAGCTGGTTAAATCTGCTGAGATTGACAATATTTCTGTTTTAATCCTTCTGGTATGGGAATTGGACGACTACTTTCTAAACTCATAAAAGCACCTTTTTGTGTAGCTGATGCGGCTAATTTGTTGTTAGCTAAAATTTCGGCTTGTACAGTCCATTTTAAGCGTCCTAAATTACTTAACCATAAGCGGCCAATCACTTGATCAGTTAGCTTAATTGGGCGTTTATATTCAATTTCTGTTCCCGCCATAATTGGTGCATATCCTTGCTCAATCTGTTGCTCAAGTTGCCAGTGTTCTTCTAAAAATTTTAGGCGTAAATCTTCTAGCCACCTGATATAAACTATGTTGCTCACAATGCCGACAAAATCTATATCATAAGTTCTTACGGGTATACTTAATACTACTTCTAACGGCCTATGAATTTTGTCAGTTGTTAGCATGATTTATCCTCAACATCACATAAAGACCATTCGGTCTGTAAAGCTATAAAAAAATTAAACTTCTACTTTGTAGTTAAGTTTTAATTCGTCACCTGGTAAACCCCTAATCCCCCAGTTGGATTTAGGCGTTTCAAAAATTGTGATTTCAATATCATCTACTGAAATATTCAATTTTATATTAATCTTTTGAATCAACAACAGAATTAGCTGTTTTTTAGTTGCAACTGAACGCCCATCAAACATACTAATTTCCATAATCAGATAATTATCTGATCTATCTGATGGGTAATAAAAGTCAGATTTATCTAATGGAAAAAAGCGATGAAATCTTTTCTCTGGAGCAATCTGCAACCCTTCAATTAGAGCAGCATGAATGATATTTGATAGCTCTGCT
Organism: Anabaena sp. UHCC 0399; assembly: GCF_034931465.1. NCBI lineage: Bacteria > Bacillati > Cyanobacteriota > Cyanophyceae > Nostocales > Nostocaceae > Anabaena > Anabaena sp. UHCC 0399. The sequence continues at coordinate 56,989 of NZ_JAYGGZ010000023.1, forward strand.
TTAATTGGGTTGAGCTTGTCAGATAAACCATAAACTTTAATTTGTACCATTGTGTTAAAGATGAGTTTCTATGTACTGATTGAGATGGTTAACCGCTCTTTGCATATAAATATTATCTCCATATAACTTGCTCATCATAATTGAACCCTCTAAGGTTGCAGTTATAATACTGGCGATTTCATCCGCATTGATTCCTGGTTGAATTTCACCCTTTTCTATGCCAGTTTCAATAATGCGGCGAATAAAATTGAGCCAAGCTGTCATGGCCTGTTGAGTGCGTTCTCTTAAAGCCGGATGAGCGTCATCACTTTCAACAGCAGTATTTAGTAGGGGACACCCTCCTGGGATGGGTGGATTTTCTACAAAGCTGCTAAATACGTTAACGATCGCCTTTAAACGACCAATGGCATGACGCTCGTGTCGTAATGCTAACCTGTAATGTTTGCTGACACAAGCGATCGCATAATCGAAAGCCTGTAATGCTAATTCATCTTTGCTTGGGAAATGATTGTAAATTCCTCCCTTCTGTAATCCAGTCACCCGCATAATGTCAGAGATAGACGAACCCGCATACCCCTGTTGGTTAAACAGTTCGGCTGCTTGTTGGATAATCCGAGCTTTTGTTTCTTCGCCTTTAGACATTAAAAGTATTTAAGACCGATTGGTCTGATTAAGAATATCACCATATATTGAGGATAGTCAACCCAATTAAAAATGTAAAATTAAAAATTGCCATCAGTGGGGGTTTGTACCCGCCACTAATTGTAGACAACTGAATCTTCGCGGAGCGTGTCGTAGAAAGACGCTCTAAGCGTAGCTATACCGCAGGCTTTACGTAAAATCCAAAATCCCTAAGCCGAGAGAGTTAAAATCTTCTCCACAACTTGAGAATCTACATCTTGCTGTTCGCCCAAAACTGCCAAACCGTGCTTTCGTAGGCGTTCGATAATTGCAGGAATGCTTTCTAAGCCTACACCGTAGTCAGATAGATGAGTGCGGACACCAACAGATTCAAAGAAGTTGCGAGTTTGAGCGATCGCTTGTTCTACGCGTTCGGCTTCGCTACCATCAACTATGTTCCAGACGCGTTCTGCATATTGTAGAAGCTTTTGCCATTTGCGATCGCGTCTCACAGAGAGGGTACTTGGTAGCACAATCGCCAAAGTTTGAGCATGATCTAAACCGTGTTCCGCCGTCAACTCATGACCAATCATGTGAGTCGCCCAATCTTGCGGAACTCCCGCACCAATTAATCCATTGAGAGCCATTGTTGCACACCACATCACATTAGCCCGTGCATCATAATCGTGGGGATTAGCTAAGGTTTTTACCCCCTCCTCAATCAGCGTTTTCAAGATTGACTCCGCCATCCCGTCTTGTAATGGAGCATTGGCGGGATAAGTCAAATACTGTTCCATGACATGGGTATAAGCATCAACAATCCCATTACCAATTTGTCTTGGAGGTAAAGAAAAAGTCGTTTCTGGGTCAAGCACAGAGAAACGAGGAAATACCAAATCACTGGTAAAGTAGAGTTTTTCTTGTGTTTCCTCCTTAGTAATCACAGCACCTGTATTCATCTCCGAACCAGTAGCTGGAAGGGTTAATACAGTACCCAAAGTTACAGCCGCAGTCACAGGTGCTTGCTTAATGAGGATGTCCCAAGGATCGCCTTCAAAGTGAACCGCCGCCGCAATAAACTTAGTCCCATCCAGAACTGAACCGCCACCCACCGCCAGCAGGAAATCAATCCCTTCTTGACGTACCAATTCCACAGCTTTCATCAATGTTTCTAGGCGGGGATTAGGTTCAATTCCACCGAACTCAAACACATTCCGTCCAGCTAAGGTAGATTTAACTTGATCGTAGACACCATTGGTTTTGATGCTACCTCCACCGTAAGTTATAAGAATTTTGGCATCAGCCGGAATCTCAGCACCAATATTGGCAATTTGACCTTTACCAAAGAGGATTTTAACTGGGTTATAAAAAACAAAGTTTTCCATGAGTGCTTAAACTAAGGATTAAGATTGCGCCTTAAGTATTGTAATCAGTTTGACCGATGCCCAAGCACTACCAGCTTATTGCAATCAATCCCAATTATTAATTAAGTAGAACAGGGTAAATAATTAAAGGTTTGTAGTAAGAACTTTAGTTCTCTCTGCGTTCTCTCCGTTCCCTGCGGGACGCTCCGCGAACAAAAAAGGACTAAAGTCCTCTCTACGAGACGCTACGCGAATACTACGAACTCAATCCTAGTTTTTTTACATTACTTAACGTAGTTTGTTTTTTCGAGTCGTTCTACTTACTTGGCAAATTATCTTATCCAAACCGTATTGCTCTATCACCTGTCCCCTGTCACCTGTCACCTAACCAACACACCTAGTTGTTTCTAATTCCATCGCATCGGAAATAAAACACGCACCACCAAATTTATTCAAGACTAGTCGCATATTTGTCTCTACTAACTGCAACTTTTCAGGAGGAAAGAAAGCTATAACATAGACGTTATCTAATAAAGTCATAGCTAAATCATTAGTAAATTTGCCCTTAGTACCTTTACCTGCGACATCTTTAATTACACTATGACCAGGTACGCCAGATTTTTCTAAAGCCTCTAAAATCTTACTAAGTTCGACATAGTTAGCAAAGATTTCTATGCGTTTTACAGGCTGCATTATCTCAACTCCAAAATAAATTAATGCCGTATAAATACAACGGTATGCCCACAATAATATTGAAAGGAAAGGTTACAGCTAAGGCAGTGGAAACATACAAACTAGGGTTAGCCTCTGGAACTGTTAGCCGCATAGCTGCTGGTACGGCAATATAGGAAGCACTAGCACACAACACTGAAAACAACAGGCTATCGCCCTGTGGCATACCAATGACTTTAGCAATTACGAGGGAAATACTGGCATTCACAATTGGGATGAGTATGGCAAAAAAGATTAAAAATACTCCGGTTTTTTGTAAATCTTTAATTCTTTTAGCGGCTAAAAGTCCCATATCTAACAAAAAGAAGGTGAGGACTCCATAAAACAAATCTTGGGTAAAGGGTTTTAATACTTCCCCTCCATGTTCGCCAGTGAGTACACCCATGATTAGGCTACCCACAAGTAAAAATACAGAACTATTAAAGCAAGCTTCTTGTATTATTTCTGACCATACAAATTCTCTCTGATTCTGCTCTTGGGTAAATAGATTGACCAAAACTAAACCAACGATGATTGCAGGTGATTCCATCAATGCCAAGGCTGCAATCATGTAGCCATCGAACGATATACCTAATTGAGTCAAGAAAGAGCTAGCAGTAATAAATGTGACTGCACTGATTGAACCATAAGTGGCAGCGATCGCAGCTGCATTGTAAGTATCTAGTTTGATCCTCAAAATAAAAAACGTATAAATTGGCACTAAACTCGCCATTAATACCGCCGCCAATAAGGTGAGGATAACTTCCTGATTCAAACCACTTTTGACTAGTTCCACACCCCCCTTAAACCCAATAGCAAAGAGAAGATACAAAGAAAACAACTTAGGTAAAGGTGCAGGAATTTCCAAATCTGACTTGAGAAATACCGCTAACATCCCCAAAAAAAAAGCCAACACAGGTGGATTCAAGATGTTCGACACTATTAAGTTGACATCCATTTCCACCACTCCTTTAAATTTATCTTAAAAATTCTGAATCAATTAAGTTTTGCATGAACTATCCGATTTGGGAATTGGGTACGGGAAATTGCACCTCCCTAGGGGACGCTACGCCAACCTAGAAAATAGGGTAGTGATCATGAGGAGCTTGCTTTCCTGCCGAAGTTTCAGCCTACCCCTAGGGTATTTTGAATTAATTTTTCACCAGTTCAATTTGTTAAATTTATACAAATTTTATGAATATCTGTATATAATGCAAGCAATTACTTGCATTCGTAAGCAACTGCTTGCATAAATGTCGAACCTGCCATTGCTAACTCTTCCAGGGATAGCAGGAGCTTACAAGATCCTATTTGAGCAGACTAGCTGTTTCCAGGTGGATAAAAATGTTTGACAAAAATCCCTCTTCAACATCTTGTCTCTGTGTCTGTGTGGTTAAAAAATCATGTATTTAGCCACAGATGCACGGGGACGCAAAGAAGACAATACAGGGTGAATGACCCTGAAAACCAGCCCCATTAGTTTACAAGCTACTACTAGTGTGTAATATTCCCAATCTCCATCCAGACAAACATTAGTTTTTAAAGATTCAATCTATAGAAAATATCTCAGTAATTTCCCTAGTTAAAATTTAAGAACGAGTGACCAAATATGTCCCATCAAGATAGTTCTCATTCCTCATTACCTGTGGAAATAGAAGATTCTCAAGCTACCGAAACTCAAGAAAGTTCTTTAGTAGAGCCAGAGAAACAATCTACACCCAGCCATAAGCAGCGTTGGCCGATGATTGTTGGCATCATTTTATTAATTGTCAGTGGTGGTTTTGGCTGGCGGTGGTGGCAAAGTAGCCTGGCGAGTAATAGCCCTCCAGGGATGGTGGCAGGTCAGCCGAGGGGAATCCCTGTAAAATTAGCGACAGTAGAGACAGGAAATTTACAAGAAAGCTCTGTATTTGTTGGGACTTTAGATGCACCACGCTCGGTCGTACTCAAACCAGAGATTGATGGACGAGTCAGCCAAATTTTAGTGAAAGAAGGCGATCGCATCCAAGAGGGACAAGTAGTAATTCGGCTGCAAAGTGATGATGTTCAAGCCCAGTTATTGCAAGCCAAAGCCTCCCTAGAACAAGCCCGCGCCCGCCTAGCGGAACTCAAAGCAGGTACTCGCTCTGAACAAATTGCCCAAGCCAGAGCGCAGGTAGCCCAAGCTAGAGCCAGGTTAACAGATGCCCAAGGTGGAGCGCGTCCAGAAGAAATTGCTCAAGCGGAAGCGCAAATTGAATCCGCGACATCTGACTTAGAGTTAGCACAGTCACGAGCCAAGCGATACGAACAACTTCAGACAGAGGGTGCAGTTTCCCAAGATGTCTTAGAAGGATATTTGGGAGAAAAACGTAGTGCTGAAGCTAAGTTAAGAGAAGCCCAGCGACGATTAGAGCAACTTCGTAAAAGTAGAGGCTCTGATATTACCGAACTAACTGCTGCCCTAGAACAGCAAAGACAAAACCTCAGACAATTAGAAAACGGCGCACGTCCAGAAGAAATAGCCCAAGCGCGATCGCAAGTTACCCAAGCCGCCGCCCAAGTCAAATCTGCCGAAGCCCAAGTGCGTTACACAAATGTCCTAGCACCTTTTACGGGAATTGTGGGTGACATTCCCGTCCGCGTTGGTAGCTTTGTCAGCAAAGGCGATGAACTCACCACACTGACTAGAAATAGTGCTTTAGAACTGAACATATCCATTCCCCTCAACCAAGCCGCACAATTGCAGACGGGATTACCTGTGCAGATGTTAGATACCCAAGGGGAAACCACCACCACAGGTAGGATTAGTTTCATCGAACCCAACGCCAATTCCAATTCCCAAACAGTATTAGCCAAAGCCACCTTTAGCAATGGAACAGGACAACTCATCAATCGCCAGTTAGTTCAAGCCAAAGTGATTTGGGATGAACGTCCAGGAGTGTTAATTCCCGTCACAGCCGTATCTCGCTTAGGTGGAGAAACCTTTGTCTTTGTCGCTCAAGCACCAGAAAAACCCCAACCAGACGCGCCGTCTTTAGTTGCTATACAAAAATCGGTGAAATTGGGAGCGATTGAAGGCAACAATTATCAAGTTCTAGAAGGACTAAAAGCCGGCGACAAAATTGTAGTTTCCGGCATTCTCAACCTCAGCAACGGCGCACCGATTGTTCCAGAGTCTTAGGCGCAGTAGTTCGACAGGTTTACCGACTGAGCAGAGAAATTTTGGATTGAGATCCAAAATCCACTCATTGAATTGCCCAGTCCCCAATCCCTAATCCCCAATCCCCAGTCTCCACCCCTATGTTTGTTGACTTCTTCATTAAGCGGCCAGTCTTTTCTACAGTCTGCGCGTTAATTATTCTGTTGGTGGGAGCAATTAGTATTCCCACACTACCTATTGCGCGTTTCCCAGATATTAGTCCTACTCAAATCAACGTTGCTGCTAACTATACTGGCGCAAGTGCAGAAGTAGTTGAAAGCGGTGTGACGAACATCTTAGAACGGCAAATTAACGGTGTTGAGGGAGTTAAATATATTACTTCCAGCAGTAGTAACGATGGTTCTAGTAGTATCACCGTGACTTTCGATGCCTCACGGGATAAAGATATTGCTGCCGTCGATGTCCAAAATCGTGTTTCTGCTGCCGAAGCCCAACTACCAGATGTTGTGCAACGTACAGGAGTGCGGGTAACTAAGCAATCTAATAACATTTTGTTAGCGATCGGCTTATACACCGATAATCAGGAATATGACAATATATTTCTCAGCAACTACGCCGACCTTTACTTAACAGATGCCTTAAAAAGAGTTAAGGGTGTAGGTGATGTGCGGATTTTTGGGGAACGCCGCTATGCTATGCGTTTATGGTTAGATCCCAATCGCCTAGCTAGTCGGGGTTTAACCACTGAAGATGTCACCAATGCGCTGGCGGAACAAAACTTGCAAGTTGGTGCGGGGAGAATTGGTCAAGAACCTGCACCTAAAGGACAACAATATCAACTGGATGTGCGCGCTGCTAGCCGACTGACGGATACAAAAGAGTTTGAAGAACTTGTCATCAAAACTGAAAATGATGGCACTTTAGTTAAGCTTCAAGATGTTGGTAGAGCCGAACTAGGGGCAGAAAACTACAATACATTTTTACGATTTCGTGCTAAAGATGCCGTCGGTTTAGGGATTTACCAAGTTCCTGGGAGTAACGCCTTGGATGTCGCCAAGGGAGTGAAAGAGGAAATGGCTCGATTAGCACCGAGTTTACCACCAGGCATGAAATATCAGGTAGCTTTTGATACGACAATGTTTGTCGAGGAATCATTGTCAGAAGTGATCAAGACGCTATTAATGGCAGTGGCGTTAGTGGTGCTGGTGATTTTTGTATTTTTACAAGACTGGCGCACTACCTTAATTCCGGCATTGACTATTCCTTTGGCATTAGTAGGGACATTCGCTTTTGTTAGAGTCTTTAACTTTTCGATTAATAGCTTGACCTTGTTTGGTTTGACTCTAGCATCAGGGATGGTTGTAGACGATGCGATTGTCGTCGTTGAGCAGATTAGCCGTTTTATTCAAGACAAAGGGATGAGTCCCCGCCGCGCTGCTAGTGAATCGATGGCGGAACTGTTTGGCGCAGTCATTGCCACTTCCTTAGTATTAATGGCGGTGTTTGTGCCGGTGGCATTCTTTCCCGGAACTACTGGCGCACTATATAGACAATTTGCCTTAACCATTGCCTTCTCAATTGTCGTTTCTACGTTTTTGGCTTTGACCTTGACACCATCTTTGTGTGCTTTACTGCTGCGTCCAGGACAAAAAGCATCAGGTTGGCTGGGTCGGATTTTTGATCAGATTAATCGGGTTTTGGATTGGTTAGAGCATAGCTATAGGCGATCGCTCTCCTTACTCATCCGCTTTAAAAGCATTATCATTGGTTTATTCATCGTTTCCTTGGGCTTAACAGCTTGGCTGTACACCTCAGTTCCCACAGCCTTTTTACCTGATGAAGACCAAGGTTATTTCATCACCATTATTCAAGGGCCACAAGGGGTTTCTCTGCAATACACAAGTGATGTGATGGCACAAGTAGAAAAAGAAATTCTGCCACTATCTGAAGTTGTGGGAACTTTTGCAGTCGGAGGTTTTGGTTTTAGTGGTAGTACAGCTAACACTGGTATTATCTTCACCACCTTGAAACCTTGGGCTGAACGTACCAGACCTGACCAATCAGTACAAGCAATTATTGGTAAACTGCAAGGGAAATTATTATCCATCCCAGAAGCTAGAGTCTTTCCTGTAAATCCCCCAGGAATTCAGGGTTTAGGCAACTTTGGTGGCTTTACCTTTCAACTCCAAGACCGCCGAGGGAATAGCGGCTTAGAAAATCTAGTGCAGACAATGGGGCAATTGCTAGGACGCGCTAACCAAACACCAGGATTACAAGCGGTGTTTAGTACCTTTGCTGCCAACACACCACAGCTACTAGTAGAAGTAGACCGCAACAAAGCCAAAGCACTGCAAGTTTCCATCGATGATATTTTCAGCACCTTACAAACTGCTTTGGGTTCTCGATATGTGAACGATTTCAATCTGCAACAGCGCAATTATCGAGTGTATGTGCAAGCAGACCAACAGTTTCGCGCTAACCCCAAAGATATCGGACAATTGTATGTGCGATCGCAAACCAATCAAATGATTCCCCTCAGTAATTTAGTTAAAATTACCTCTATAGTGGGAGCGCAAACAATTAACCACTACAATCTATTCCGTTCTATAGAAATTAATGGTGCAGCCGCACCTGGCTTTAGTTCCGGGAATGCAATTACGAAAATGCAACAAGTAGCCCAAGCCGTTTTACCTGCTGGCTACGGTTATGAATGGTCTGGTACTTCCTTAGAAGAACAAGAATCTGGTGGTTTAGCACCATTAATATTTGGTTTAGGACTAGTATTTGTGTTTTTGGTACTAGCAGCCCAATACGAGAATTACATAGATCCAATCATCATTCTTTTATCTGTACCTCTAGCAATTTTTGGCGCACTGATAGCTCAATCAATGCGAGGTTTTGCTAACGATGTTTACTGTCAAATTGGTTTGGTGATGTTGATTGGTTTGGCTAGTAAGAATGCAATTTTAATTGTGGAGTTTGCTAACCAACTACGAGAACAAGGACTTCCCATCACCAAGGCAGTAATCGAAGCATCCCAAGAACGTTTACGCCCAATTCTCATGACTGCCTTTTCGACACTCATCGGTATTTTTCCCTTAACTATTGCCACAGGTGCAGGTGCGGGAAGTCGTCAATCTTTGGGAACAGCAGTGTTTGGCGGAATGCTAATCGCTACTTTTTTAAGCTTGTTTGTTGTGCCAATCTTGTATATTGTAATTAAGACAATGACTGAAAGCTTCTTGAAAGTAAATCAGAAGCCAGCATTAGAAACAGGTGCAACTTCGTTGGATAGAAAAACTGCGGCTTCAGCGACAAAAACCAATGATTAAGGGAAAGGCCATAGGGAGTAAGAAGTAAAAAATAGGGAATGGGTAGGGGGAAAGTTTTAAAATCTGACTTTTCCACATGACGAGAAAAGTCAGCTAATTACACAGATTTTTGCGCTATTTTCTGTCCCCTGTCACCTGTCCCCTATTTAACTATTTATCAGGTGTTGCTTATGACTTTTTCTTTGCCAAGACAATATTTTTACCAAGAAATTCAGCATTCGGATGAGCATATTGACTTAGCGAAGGCTGCTTTGTACATTGCCAAAGAAGAATATCCTTATATTGATATAGAAGAATACTTAAACGTCTTGGATACGATGGCAGAAGAAGTTCAAGAACGCTTACCATCTTCACGTTATCCATTGCGAATCATTCAAACTATTAATGAATATCTTTACGATGACTTAGGATTTGATGGGAATCAGAGCAACTATTATGACCCATGCAATAGCTTTTTAAATGATGTGATTGATCAACGCACAGGTATTCCTATTACAATGGCGTTGGTTTATTTGGAGATTGCCCGCCGTATAGACTTTCCGATGGCAGGTATAGGAATGCCAGGACATTTTCTCATTCGTCCAGCGATTCCAGACATGGAGATTTTCGTGGATGCTTTCAATCGTGGCGAGGTAATGTTTGCCCAAGATTGTCAAGAGAGGCTGAATCAAATGTTTCAGCAGAACGTGACTTTACGCCCAGAATTTCTAGCAACAGTGAGTAAACGGCAGTTTTTGGGGCGGATTTTAGCTAATTTGAAATATATATATCTCAGACAGCAACAGCTAGAAAAAAGCTTGGCTGTAGTAGAACGGATTTTGCTGCTATTTCCTCATGCTACTTCAGAAGTGCGCGATCGCGGTTTATTAAACTATCAACTAGGTAATTATTCTGAAGCTAAAGCAGACTTACAACAGTATCTTACTATAACTTCTGATACTGAAGACGCGGCCTTGATTCGGCGGTTACTCAGCGATTTGGATAGTTGAGGGTACATTTAAATCAGTTTTTAGAAAATTATCCCAACCTTGTATCTTAGAAGAAGTGGCTGCTACACCTTAAGTCGAGACGTTTGAGTCAATTGCTATTAGCTGGAATTGACTGGGATTGATTTGATTTCCGAAACATTTTTATTGGATGCAGCTATGCCGTAGAACGCAGATTTAGTCCGGGTAAATAATTATCAGTAGCATCGCGCAAAAGTTGGAATTTAATGCTACACCTGAAGCAGCCCAGGTAGAACCCAAAAACTCAAATAGCCATTAAAATATGGCAATCCATGAGGCAGTCCCGATGAACTTAGTATACCGCCATGCCAATTGCTACAGCCGGGGGAACTCCGGCAACGCAGTGGCTCAACTTTGTGCTTATTTCCGCCGCGCTGTACTAGTAGTTTTTACTCAGTGCGCTGCTCAACGCGACGCTACTGCTAACACGATTCATTACTCTTTCTGCCTGATGCTTAAACACAATCACAGATAAATAAATATGTTTAAGGGAATCTCCACTCAGCAACTTTTTTACAGGGGCAAACAGCTGTTTAGTATTAGTTTGTTTGCTGCATATACACTTCCAGCTACCAGTACCGTTGCTGCACAGGTAGCCAAGCTCAATAATTGGCGTTTCTATCCAGACGCAGGGAAGTTAGAAATTAACCTTTCAGTCGGCAAAACACCAAATTACTTCTACCTTTCCGAACCGCCGCGCATTGTCGTTGATATTCCCGATACCAAGTTAGGTAATATCCCCACCCAACAAAATTATGCTGGTGCTGTCCAAAGAATTCGTGTTTCCCAATTAAACGCCAACGTTACCCGCATAGTTTTAGATTTAGCAACCGGAATTTTTGTAGATCCTAACCAAGTAAAACTACAACCTATTTCCCAACAAAACCCAACTCGCTGGGTTTTACTTCCTTTTATTGGCGGCTCTAGACAACTGAGCAATACCAACAATTCATCGAGCAATCCTTTACCAACACAATATAACTATTTACAGTTACCCAATACCCTATCTCCAACAATTACAAGTCCACAGCAACCTTTTGTTACTGTACCTCCCCTCAATTCTAGCAATTCTGTTCAAATACAAAATTCTCCTCCATCTCCCACAAATTTCCCCACTCCGACTATCTCAACCCAACCCAAGAATCCACCCATTACTACTAATCCAGTAGTGATTGAATTTGGTCAACCTCTACCTAAATAACATGGGTATTGGGGACAAATCAATTCAAAATTCAAAATTCAAAATTCAAAATTAAATAACTGGGGACTGGGGACTGGGGATTAGGGATTAGGGACTAGGGAGAATAACTATTACCTGTCACCTGTTCCCTGTCACCTGTTCCCTTCACTACTAAAATCTTTCAGTTTCCTGTTGTGGTGCAACTGCTCCTGGTTGAGACAAGAAGAAATTTTGTCCTGCCTCATTCTGATAAATACATCTAATATCAGGTTTTTCACTGTCTAAACTACCAGTAAAACCAAAAGTATTCAGGCGATTTTTACATTCTCTCACCTGGGCAGATGTCACGAGCTTGCGTTGTTCTAGAATTGCCCAGTTGTTTTGACGGATTACGCATCCAGGACGCATACTTGGTTGGGCAACATAGACATTAAATGGGTTGAGAGTAACGAATAATCGAGCGTCCATTACCATTGAACTTGCTCCATACTGTACGCAAATCTCAGGATTCGGTGCTTTAGTATCAATAAATTCACGCGAAGCCACATTGGATGGAGTTAACGTAGTTGTGGAACTAAAAGCAATCCCGATTCCAATTCCCAGAATCAAAACCCCACCCAAAATGGCAATAGTGGTGAAGTTAAACATGGAGGATTGGAAACCAGAAGGTTTAGATGTAGTAGCCGATCTACCAGTTGATTTACGTCTCATTTGTGCCTATTAACCTTCACGCCTGAAAAAGCCGATAGTATCTCCCTATTTTAGTATGCCGATTTGTAACTATATTTGCCCGCAACTTTCTGGACAAATATTTGGTGTGAAAAACTGAGTATGGGGCATTGGACGATTCAATGAGTCGCTCTTTCATAAATTCGCTCACCAACAAGACTAGCTGCAAACAAATTTTTTCCAAGTTGTTCTATCTTCTCAGTCAACAAAACGCTAATCTGACTGGGTAAGCGGATAAAAAGCAACGATGACTCAAACTTCTAACATTCGTAAGTTGTTGATCGATGGCAAACTAGGTTTACTACCTTATTTAGATCAACGCCTCAGCGACATTGAACAAACTCTAAAGCAGCAAAAAAATCTGCAACTACAGCCTTATGATGTCCAGTTAGGTGGCTGTAATACTTTGGCAGCGAACGAACCTAGACCAGCAATTACCCAGTCAGTTTCTCTAAAATTTATCCTTACTGGCAATACTCAGGATAAATTAGAACTATTACTTTTAGCTTCCGAATTGCAAAATGATCTAGATGCAGCCATTTTCGAGTGGAGTAACCGCGAGTGGCATCAGTTTGAGAAACCGTTGAAGCGTCCAGTAACACAAATTACAGGCGGTTTAGATTACGAAGTTTTAGACAAACCTAATCCTTTGGCTCAGATTACCATTTATCGAGAATTTGATTTAATCTACCCAGTCGGGTTTTGAAAAAAATATAGGTTTTGCTCATCAATATTTGAGTGTTACATCAAAAAATTAGGCGATCGCAGTTTGCCTAATACATTGCAAAAGCGATCGCCTAAATCTTATCTCAGACAGTCAACAAGTGACATTGAGTAATGAGTAGTGAGTAGTGAGTAGTGAGTAGTGAGTAGGTAGAGGCATTGTATTTTTCTCCCCCTGCTCCCCCTGCTTTCTTTTCCCCAATCCCCAGTCCCCAACAACTAAACAGCCTGATAACTAGCAGAGAAAGTGTCCTTGAGAGGCCGCCAACGGAAAGAGCGATCGCCACCTCTTTCTACGACTACTTTCACTTTTGGCTCTAAACTAGGCAGAGTCGTCAAAAATTCAACTTCCTGATCAGAAAGGATATGTCCTTCAATAATCCACAACACCAACCCTTTAGACTTTGGTGGTAACTGCTCTAGTTGGTAATTAACAATTGGTGGTAAATAGTAGACATTACCCACTGCTGCACCGTTACCAGAACTTTTTTTCCCAAGGTGGGGAGGTCTGACACCGTGAACTCCTGTAAGATAAGCGGCAACATCACCCAATCCCCTAGCAGTCATGGGTAGAGTCACATAGCCAGCAGCACGCAGACGACGGCGATACCGACCTTCAAAACCCCCTTCTAAGGGTACATAAACCCCTAAAGAACCAAATTTTTCCAGATTGCGTTTGAAACCGTTGCCAGTGGTAATTAGTGCCATAAATTTTGCGTATGATTGTCCTATCCCACTTTGATATCTCTATTATTGACCCTGAAGTGATAGATCAAGTTAGATCACAAAGCTTATGCTTTAGATTAAGCTAAACTCAATTTTATCAAGAAAGGCAGAGTGTAGAAAGCTGAGGAGACAAAGAAAACGTTTTTACCCAATGCCCAATGATACTAGTCTTGTAAAAATTAATCTTTAATTTTCTAGACAAAGATTAGTCTATAGTATATAGTATTAGATTGTGACCATTTGTGCTAATTAAGCTACCACACAGTCAATATTTTGAGCGATCGCTAGCGTGAAAAGTTAACGAAAAGCTTCACCAGGAAAACAACCAGGTTGAAACAGCTCAAAGACTGGTAAACTTAGAAAGCTTTTAGGTCAAGATCAGGGTAAAAAGCTCAAAAACAAAGCCCACCCTCATCACGAGGCTACACACACTCCTGTAGTCATAAAGGATAATGAAAACCTAGCACTCAAGGTTGGATTTGTTCAGTGAATGAAAAGCTGAGTAGTGATGTTAGCTGGATGACATTACATTAGTCTCAGTAGAAAGGATACTGAGCGGCAAAAGCTGCTTAAGTCCAACTGAGCCAGGGCAGTCGCGCCAAATCGGGAGACCCGTTAATCGCGCTGCCTCCAGAAAGTGCCTAAGCAACTGCTGGGACGAAAGCGTTGCTGCACAAAGTGCAAAGCTCTAAAGCATTGCCTTGATACCAGAAGTTATTCCTTCTTTCAAGAAGGCACTTGTGGCTGTGCTGGTGAAAGAGTGAGTGCAACTGAATAAAATCACCAAACAGTAACAACACAGCTTGTTGTGTCCGGGAGGATCGACAGCAGCAAAAACTGCTTTCGACTCTGAGATTCGTCCATCGTCACCGATACTTACATAGTGTGTGTTTAAAAACCCAATTTCAAGGTCAGCAAGTAGAAAGGAGAGCCAGTTACCGTGTCTGTAGGCATTCTCGGCACAAAACTGGGCATGACCCAAGTCTTTGATGAAGCAGGAGTAGCAATTTCTGTCACCGTCGTCCAAGCAGGTCCATGCGTAGTTACCCAAATTAAAACGAAACCAACCGACGGATACACAGCTATTCAAGTTGGTTATAAAGAAGTTAAGCCCAAAGCACTAAACAGACCATTGCTGGGTCACTTAGCTAAATCCTCAGCCCCAGCATTACGGCATCTGAAAGAGTATCACACAGAAAGCCCTAGTGATTATGCTTTAGGTCAAGAGATTAAAGCAGATATGTTTAGTGCGGGTCAAATTGTAGACGTTATCGGTACAAGTATTGGTCGGGGCTTTGCAGGCAACCAAAAGCGGAATAACTTTGGTCGTGGACCAATGTCACATGGTTCTAAAAACCATAGAGCTCCAGGTTCGATTGGTGCAGGTACAACCCCAGGTCGTGTTTATCCAGGTAAACGGATGGCAGGGCGTTTAGGCGGTACTCGCGTCACAATTAGCAAACTAACCGTAATAAAAGTAGATACTGACCGCAATATATTGCTCATCAAAGGAGCAGTTCCTGGGAAGCCTGGAGCATTGCTAAATATTGTGCCAGCCAACATAGTTGGCAAGTAGTGCTGAGTCTTAACTGTTGACTGTTGACTGACTTCAGACTATGGACAAACGACAAAGGACACAAAGATGGTTGAAAGTGTAGTTAAAAATTGGCAAGGAGAAGAAGTTGGACAAAAAGAGTTCAACTTGCGTATTGCCAAAGAAGAAACGGCGGTTCATATTGTCCACCGCGCCCTAGTAAGGCAAATGACCAACTCTCGCCAAGGAACTGCCAGCACCAAAACGCGTGCGGAAGTTAGAGGTGGTGGTCGCAAACCCTGGCGGCAAAAAGGCACAGGTCGCGCTCGTGCAGGTTCTATTCGTTCACCATTGTGGCGTGGTGGTGGTGTAATCTTCGGGCCTAAACCCAGAGATTTCAACCTAAAAATGAATCGGAAAGAACGGCGGTTAGCATTGCGGACAGCCCTAGTCAGCCGTGTAGACGACTTGATTGTAGTAGAAGAATTTAATAACGAGTTATCCCGTCCTAAGACTCAAGAGTTGGTAGCAGCCCTAGCCCGTTGGGGTGCAGCACCAGAAAATAAGACACTATTAATTTTGTCTGAGTTTACTGAAAACGTTTACTTGTCAGCCCGCAACGTAGAAAATCTCAAACTCATTCCTGCTGACCAACTAAATGTTTACGATATGCTACACGCTGACAAGATTGTCATCACAGCATCAGCTTTAGATAAAATTCAGGAGGTCTACAATGCCTAAGTTTGACCCCCGCAACCTGCCTGATTTAATCCGTCGCCCCATCGTTACCGAAAAAGCGACCATTCTTATGGAACAAAACAAATATACCTTTGAAGTTGTTCCTAAAGCCGATAAGACACAAATTAAAGCGGCAATCGAAGACTTATTTCAGGTAAAGGTTGTAAAAGTAAATACCGCACTACCACCCCGCAAAAAAAAGCGCGTTGGTAAATTCATTGGTTTTAAGCCCCAATATAAAAAAGCGATCGTCACAGTCGCAGCTGGGGATGTAGACAAAATTAGACAAGTATTATTCCCAGAGGTCTAAGATATTATGGGTACTCGTTCTTATCGTCCTTATACCCCCAGTACCCGCCAAGTTACCATCTCTGACTTTGCGGAAATTACTAAAACCGAACCAGAAAAGTCACTCACGGAATATAAACACCGTGCCAAAGGTCGGAACAACCAAGGGCGGATTACTAGCCGTCGTCGGGGTGGCGGACACAAGAGACTTTATCGAATCATTGATTTTAAAAGGGATAAACGTAACATCCCAGCCACACTCATAGCTATTGAATACGATCCCAACCGTAACGCGCGGATTGCCCTGCTATCTTATGAAGATGGTGAAAAACGGTATATCCTGCACCCAAATGGGTTGAAAGTAGGCACAACAGTCATTGCTGGTCCAGAATCTCCCTTTGAAGATGGCAATGCTTTACCTTTAGCTAACATTCCTTTAGGTACTAGCGTTCACAACGTAGAATTAATCGCTGGTAAAGGCGGTCAAATTGTACGTGCTGCTGGTGCTACCGCGCAAGTTGTAGCTAAAGAAGGTGATTATGTCACACTCAAGTTACCTTCGGGAGAAGTTCGCATGATTCGGCGTGAATGTTACGCCACCATCGGACAAGTAGGTAACACCGATGCTAGAAACCTGAGTGCAGGTAAAGCTGGGAGAAACCGTTGGAAAGGTCGCCGTCCCAAAGTTAGAGGTAGCGTGATGAACCCTGTAGATCACCCACATGGTGGTGGTGAGGGTAGAGCGCCTATTGGTAGATCAGGTCCTGTGACTCCTTGGGGTAAACCAACATTGGGTGCTAAGACACGTAAACCCAAGAAAGCTAGCAGCAAATTGATTGTCCGTCGTCGTCGTAAATCTTCTAAACGCGGACGTGGTGGTCGGGAGTCCTAGAATTTTAGATTGGAAATTTTGGATTTGAGATTGGGTCTGTTGGTCAAGCATTAATGATTTTGTGAACGCCCTCTGAGACACCTATTTATCCGAAATTCTAAATCCGAAATTCTAAATCCAAAATCCAAAATCCAAAATCCAAAATTGCACTATGGGTCGTTCTCTTAAAAAAGGTCCTTTTATTGCGGATCATTTGTTAAGCAAAATTGAAAAACTGAATGCTAAAAACGAAAAACAAGTTATTAAAACTTGGTCGCGAGCTTCAACAATTTTGCCCGAAATGGTAGGCCACACCATCGCAGTTCACAACGGGCGACAACACGTACCCGTATTTATTAGTGACCAAATGGTGGGGCATAAGTTGGGAGAATTTGCTCCCACACGCGCCTACAGAGGCCATGGCAAAAGTGACAAAAAAGCGGGGAGATAGTCATTAGTCATTAGTCATTAGTCATTAGCTGAAGACGCATGACAAATGACCAATAACCAATGACCAAAATGGAGAAACATATGGCTACTGATACTACTGAAGTAAAGGCGATCGCCCGTTTTATACGCATCTCTCCCTACAAAGTACGTCGCGTACTTGATCAAATTCGGGGTCGCTCCTATAGAGAGGCACTGATTATCTTAGAATTTATGCCCTATCGAGCCACTGAGCCTGTGCTGAAGCTCCTGAGAAGTGCTGCTGCTAACGCCGAGCATAATGCAGGATTAGATCGCACTCAATTAGTGATTACTAAGGCATTCGCCGATCAAGGCCCAGTACTAAAACGTTTCCAACCTAGAGCGCAAGGTAGAGCTTACCAAATTCGCAAACCAACGTGTCATATCACCTTAGCTGTAGCAGCTGATGCTAACGCTAAGTAATTTATATACACATAAAATTGCGTAAAGTAAGAAATTTTAGAGGAAACATTTGTGGGACAGAAAATTCATCCAGTTGGCTTTCGTCTGGGAATTACCCAAGAACACCAATCACGTTGGTTTGCCGAACCCGATCGCTATCCAGAACTCTTACAAGAAGACTACAAACTCCGTAAATACATAGAGCAAAAATTGGGTAGATACGCTCAAAACAATGCTGGTATTTCCGAAGTACGGATTGAGAGGAAAGCAGATCAAATTGATCTAGAAGTACGTACTGCTCGCCCAGGGGTAGTAGTAGGTCGTGGTGGTCAAGGCATTGAAGCATTGCGGACAGGACTACAAGATTTGCTCGGTGGTCATCGTCAAATCCGCATCAACGTAGTGGAAGTCCAAAAAGTTGATGCTGATGCCTACTTGATTGCTGAATATATTGCTCAACAACTAGAACGCCGTGTTTCCTTCCGTCGGGTAGTGAGACAAGCAATTCAACGCGCTCAACGTGCAGGTATTCAAGGCATTAAAGTGCAAGTCGGTGGTCGGCTCAACGGTGCAGAAATTGCCCGAACCGAGTGGACTCGTGAGGGTAGAGTACCCCTCCATACCTTACGGGCTGACATTGACTACTCTTACTGCACAGCCAAAACCGTTTACGGCATTTTGGGGATCAAAGTGTGGGTATTCAAGGGAGAAATTATTCCTGGACAGGAAGAAGCCCCATCCCAACCAACAACTCGTGAACCTCGCCGCCGTCAACAACAGCGTCGTCGTCAGCAGTTTGAAGACCGTTCTAATGAAGGATAAAAGGGGACTGGCGACTGGTGACTGGTGACTGGGCAAAAAACCGCACCCAATCCCTCATCCTTAATCCCCAATCCCTCATCCCTAATCCCTAGTAAAAGTCATGTTAAGTCCTAGAAGAACTAAATTCCGCAAACAACAGCGCGGACGGATGGGCGGTTTAGCCCACCGTGGGAGTACCCTCAACTTTGGAGATTTTGCACTCCAAGCTCAAGAACCAGCTTGGATCACCTCTAGACAAATCGAGGCTTCCCGTCGAGCAATGACACGCTACATCCGCCGGGGTGGTAAAATCTGGATTCGGATTTTCCCAGATAAACCCGTAACAATGCGTCCGGCTGAAACCCGGATGGGTTCAGGTAAGGGTAATCCAGAGTTTTGGGTAGCAGTAGTTAAGCCAGGGCGGATTTTGTTTGAAATCGCCGGGGTTACTGAAGAAATAGCTCGTGAAGCCATGCGTTTAGCGGCATACAAGCTACCCATCAAGACCAAATTTATTGTGCGATCTCAAGTAGAAGTAGAGGAGCAGGAGTAGGTTATGCCTCTTCCCAAAATTGCAGAAGCTAGAGAATTAAGTGACGAAAAGCTGGCTGAGGAAATTACCGCCGTCAAAAGACAACTGTTTCAGTTGCGCTTGCAAAAGGCCACCAGACAGTTAGAAAAACCCCACCAGTTCCGCCATGCTCGCCATCGCCTAGCCCAACTACTAACAGTAGAAGGAGAAAGGAAACGGGCAGCAAGTCAACCGCCTCAAGAAGAAAAGTAGGAGATTATGGCAATCAAAGAACGAGTTGGCTTGGTAGTGAGCGATAAAATGCAAAAAACAGTGGTTGTTGCCATTGAAAACCGCGCTCCCCATCCCAAGTACGGCAAGATTGTAGTCAAAACACGCCGCTATAAAGCTCACGATGAAGAAAATAAGTGCAAAGTGGGCGATCGCGTGCGGATTCAGGAAACTAGACCCCTGAGCAAAACCAAACGCTGGCAAGTGGCAGAAATCCTCAACACTAAAGCTACAACTTGATAGTTGTGCATAAGGGAGACCAATTGTGATTCAACCCCAAACTTACCTGAATGTGGCAGATAATAGCGGCGCACGCAAACTGATGTGTATTCGTGTCCTAGGAGCGGGTAACAGACGTTACGGTTTTGTGGGCGACAGAATTATCGCCGTTGTTAAAGATGCTATTCCTAACATGGCAGTCAAAAAATCTGATGTTGTCGAAGCTGTGATTGTTCGCACCCGCCACAACATCAGTCGTGATAGCGGTATGAGCATTCGCTTTGATGATAACGCTGCCGTCATCATCAACAAAGATGGTAATCCCAGAGGCACACGGGTATTTGGCCCAGTAGCACGGGAACTGCGCGAAAAAAGCTTTACTAAAATCGTTTCTCTTGCTCCGGAGGTGCTGTAATGGCCAACCAAAAGGATCAACCTAGATTCCAGAAAATGCACGTCAAAACTGGTGACACAGTGCAGATAATTGCGGGCAAAGATAAAGGCAAAGTTGGCGAAGTGATTCAAGCACTGCCTCAACTAAGCAAAATCATTGTCAAAGGTGTCAATATTAAAACCAAGCACGTCAAACCCCAACAAGAAGGGGAATCAGGGCGGATTGTTTCTCAGGAAGCTCCGATTCATAGCTCTAACGTGATGCTTTATTCCACGAAGCAAAACGTTGCTAGTCGTGTTTGTTACACTTTCACATCCGAAGGGAAGAAAGTCAGAAAACTCAAGAAAACTGGTGAAATTCTCGATAGCTAGAGAATTTACCGACTTGAGATTTTAGATTGTAAATTTAATCTCAAATCTAAAATCTGAAATTAAAGTGTCCCTGACCAAGACCAGGGAAAATCAGGACAAAAAACTATGGCGACAACAAGACTCAAAACCTTATATCAAGAGACAATCGTCCCCAAACTGATTAATCAGTTTGAATACACCAACGTTCATCAAGTGCCAAAGTTGGTGAAAGTAACTATTAACAGAGGTTTGGGAGAAGCGGCTCAAAATGCTAAGTCCCTAGAAGCGTCCTTAAACGAAATTGCGGTGATTACTGGCCAAAAACCAGTGGTGACAAGAGCGAAAAAAGCGATCGCTGGCTTCAAGATTCGTCAGGGTATGCCTGTTGGTATCATGGTGACACTTAGAGGCGAGAAAATGTATGCCTTTTTCGACCGATTAATTAGCTTGACACTGCCTAGAATTAGAGACTTTCGCGGTATCAGCCCCAAAAGCTTTGATGGACGCGGTAACTATACTCTCGGCGTCAGAGAACAGTTAATCTTTCCAGAAATCGAATACGATAGCATCGATCAAGTCCGTGGTTTAGATATTTCCATTATCACCACAGCGAAAAACGACGAAGAGGGACGCGCTTTACTTAAAGAATTTGGAATGCCCTTTCGCGATCAATAAGTTCATCTAAAGAGGGAACGATGGCGGCTAACGACACAATTGCAGATATGCTGACGCGCATCCGCAATGCCAACATGGCAAGGCATCAAATTACACACGTGCCAGCCACAAAAATGACCCGTAGTATTGCTAAAGTGCTACAGGAAGAAGGCTTTATTGCGGAAATTGCAGAAGACGGTGAAGGCGTAAAACGTAACCTAGTGATTTCTTTGAAATACAAAGGTAAAAATCGTCAACCCCTGATTACTGCATTGAAACGGGTGAGTAAACCAGGTTTACGTGTTTACTCCAACAGAAAAGAATTACCAAGGGTACTCGGCGGTATTGGCATTGCCATAATTTCCACATCTAGTGGCATTATGACTGACCGTGAAGCCCGTCGTCAGAACGTCGGTGGTGAAATACTCTGCTACGTTTGGTAGTGAATTATCAGTTGTCAACTGTCCCTTAAGGTAATCTTCTCCTCCAGCAAGACTACTCTGAACGAGAAGCCCTACCCTCTGCTAATGCGAAAGGGAATGTCAGTTAATCACGGGAAAAACCCCTTGGCGTGGCCTCCCGTAGAGAAGATCACACTGAAAAACAACTGAAAAAGGATAAAGGACAAAGGACAAAAAGTCATGTCTCGTATTGGTAAACGTCCAATTACTATTCCCGCCAAAGTACAAGTGACTATTGATGGCACAAAAGTTGTCGTGAAAGGCCCTAAAGGTGAACTTTCCCGGAATTTGCCAGCTAATGTCATAGTTTCTCAAGAAGGGGAAATATTACAAGTAACTCGGAAGGATGAATCTCGCACCTCCAGACAAATGCACGGCTTGAGCCGGACTTTGGTCGCCAACATGGTCGAGGGTGTGTCCCAAGGGTTTCAACGACGCTTAGAAATCCAAGGTGTGGGTTATCGGGCGCAAGTACAAGGGCGTAACCTAGTTCTGAATATGGGTTTCAGCCATCAAGTCCAAATTGTACCACCAGAAGGAATTCAGTTTGCTGTAGAAAATAACACTAACGTCATAGTCAGTGGTTATGACAAAGAAATAGTAGGCAATACAGCAGCCAAAGTTCGTGCCGTTCGTCCACCTGAACCCTATAAGGGTAAAGGGATTCGCTATGCAGGCGAAGTGGTCAGACGTAAAGCTGGTAAGACTGGTAAGGGTGGTAAGAAGTAAACATGAAACTTACTCGTAAAGAATCAAAACAGCGTCGTCACAGACGCATCCGGGGCAAAATCAAAGGTTCGTCAGAACGTCCACGGTTAGCGGTATTCCGCTCAAATGAGCATATTTATGCTCAAATAATTGATGACACGCAGCATCAAACTTTAGCAGCAGCATCAACTTTAGAAGCAGATTTGAAATCTAGTTTAGCTTCAGGGGCTACCTGTGAAGCATCCGCACAAGTCGGTAAATTGATTGCAGTGCGATCGCTAGAAAAAGGCATTAGCAAAGTCGTCTTTGATCGCGGTGGTAACTTGTATCATGGTCGAATCAAAGCACTAGCCGAAGCCGCACGCGAGGCTGGTTTAGATTTTTAAACAGTCAAAAGTCTCAGGTCAAAAGTCAAAAGTAATTGACTATTGACTATTGTCCCTTGCGGGTTCGCCAGTCGCTCATGGGGGAGACCCCCAAGATCGCGCTGGCTCACTGTTGACTATTGACTATTGACTAAATAGAGAGCATAGATTATGGCAACTGGTCGTCGTAAAGCTAACCGCACAAAAAAAGAAGAAACCACCTGGCAAGAGCGGGTAATTCAGATCCGGCGGGTAAGCAAGGTCGTCAAAGGTGGTAAAAAACTCAGCTTCCGGGCAATCGTCGTCGTTGGTAACGAACGCGGTCAAGTGGGTGTCGGAGTAGGTAAAGCCTCTGATGTTATTGGAGCTGTGAAAAAAGGTGTTGCCGATGGCAAAAAACACCTCATAGACATCCCCATTACCAAATCCAACTCAATTCCACACCCCATTGATGGTGTTGGTGGTGGTGCGAAAGTGATGATGCGTCCAGCCGCACCTGGTACTGGGGTAATTGCTGGTGGTGCTGTCCGCACAGTGTTGGAATTAGCTGGCGTGCGCAACGTTTTGGCTAAACAACTTGGCTCTAATAACCCACTAAACAATGCTAGAGCCGCAGTCAACGCCTTATCTACCCTGCGTACCTTGACCGAAGTCGCTGAAGACCGAGGCATTGCTATTGAAAAACTCTACATTCAGTAGAGTTACTGTTACAAATTGTTTGTGTAAACAGGTGTCAATTACATCATGAGACTTAACGATGTTAAGCCCCAAAAAGGCTCTAAAAAACGCCGTCGCCGTGTAGGTAGAGGTATTGCTGCTGGACAAGGTGCTAGTGCTGGTCTAGGGATGAGAGGTCAAAAATCTCGATCTGGTAGCGGCACCCGCCCTGGTTTTGAAGGTGGTCAACAGCCATTGTACCGCCGTATACCTAAACTCAAGGGCTTTCCTTTAGTTAATCGGAAAATTTACACTACGATTAATGTAGAGAAGTTAGCCGCTCTTCCTGCCAATACAGAAGTAACATTGGAATCCTTAAGAACAGCAGGTATTTTGACTGCTGCCAAAGGCCCACTGAAAATCTTGGGTAATGGGGAAATAGGCGTGGCACTTACAGTGAAAGCAGCAGCTTTTACAGGACAAGCTCGGAGCAAAATTGAGGCGGCTGGAGGGAGTTGTGAAGTTTTAGGTTGAGCCAGAACAGCGCACTTAAAATACTAGCCAACTTGCTTCCAGTGCCTGGTTCATGATAAAGGTAGCACTCTATGATCAGTCGAGATAAAGCCCCAACGGCTCAAGAAACTTTTATGCAGATGGCACAAGCAGCTGGACTGAGAGGTAGGCTGCTTGTCACTGTCGGTATTTTAATTTTGGTTCGCCTGGGTATCTTTTTACCCGTACCAGGAATTGATAGAGGTAGGTTCGCTGAAGCCATATCGGGCAATAATTCTATATTCGGTTTATTGGATATTTTCTCTGGGCGAGGACTTTCTACTTTAGGGGTTTTTGCTTTAGGGATTTTGCCCTTTATTAATGCGTCCATTATTATCCAATTGCTGACGGCGGCCATTCCATCTTTAGAAAATTTACAGAAAAACGAAGGCGAAGCTGGTCGGCGGAAAATTTCCCAAATCACACGCTATGTAACTGTAGGTTGGGCAATTGTTCAAAGTGTGGCTTTCTCGGCTTTATTTCTGCAACAGTTTGCCTTAAATCCCGGTCCTATATTTGTAGCGGAAACAGCGATCGCCCTGACAGCCGGCTCTATGTTTGTGATGTGGGCATCGGAACTGATCACAGAACGCGGTGTTGGGAATGGTGCATCTTTGTTGATTTTTGTCAACATTGTTGCTTCCCTACCCAAATCTTTAGGTGACACCATTGACTTGGTGCAAGTTGGTGGTAGAGAAATAGTTGGACGGGTAATTGTGTTGGTGTTGGTCTTCTTGCTGACAATCGTTGGGATTGTCTTCGTTCAAGAAGGAATCCGCCGCATCCCCATTATTTCAGCCCGTCGTCAGGTAGGTAGAAGAGTATTAGCAGAACAACGCAGCTATTTACCCTTGCGGCTCAACTCTGGCGGTGTCATGCCGATCATTTTTGCGGCTGCCATTCTCAGTTTGCCTTTGTTGATTGCTAACTTCACTAAAAACCCTGACTTGGCAAATATCGTCAATACCTATTTGAGTCCAGGCGGTTCTGCACCTTGGGTTTATGCTCTGGTTTATTTAACATCGATTGTTTTCTTCAGCTATTTCTACTCTTCATTAATTGTCAACCCAGTTGATGTAGCGCAGAACTTGAAGAAGATGGGTTCTAGTATTCCGGGGATTCGCCCAGGAAAAGCTACAAGCGAGTATATTGAGCGGGTAATTAACCGACTCACTTTTTTAGGCGCGATCTTTTTGGGCTTGGTTGCCATTATTCCCACGGCTGTAGAAAGTGCTTTGAAAGTACCAACCTTTAGAGGACTAGGTGCTACATCTTTGTTGATTCTGGTTGGTGTGGCAATCGATACTGCCAAGCAAGTCCAAACCTATGTGATCTCTCAGCGATATGAAGGAATGGTGAAGCAATAGTGACTCGATTAATCTTCTTGGGGCCGCCTGGAGCAGGTAAAGGAACGCAAGCTCAAATCTTGGCAGAACATTTACATATTCCTCATATTTCCACTGGGGAAATATTGAGGCAAGCCATGAAAGAGCAAACTCCTTTAGGAATTAAAGCTCAAAGCTATGTTGATGGCGGTGAGTTAGTTCCTGACCAGTTGGTACAAGACCTAGTAGCAGAACGTCTAGACCAGCAAGATGCCAAATCCGGCTGGATTTTAGATGGTTTTCCTCGCAAGGTAACACAAGCAGCTTTCTTAGAGGAATTGCTGCAAAAAACCGGTCAAGGTGGCGAAAGAGTAGTCAATTTAGATGCCCCAGATGTAGTGGTGGTAGCACGGTTACTAGATAGAGGACGCAAAGACGATAGCGAAGAAGTAATTCGTCGTCGCCTAGAAGTTTACCGCAACGAAACTGCACCATTAATTGATTATTATCGCGATCGCCAGAAACTCCTAACTGTCAATGGCGACCAATCCCAAGCAGACGTCACTGTTGAATTACAAAGTGTAGTAGGTTCATAGACTGTAACCAGGGGGTAGGAGGTCAAAAATTCAAAAAACTCACTACTCCCTTTTTGTTCCAGACGCCCGCCGATATTTAGCTAAGATATATTAATAAACTGTTGATATATTTCTCGAACTGTGTTCTCGTGCAGAGGAGTGCTGCGACAGAACAAAAAATTGTTGAATTGAGGGATAAAACTTGTCTAAGCAAGATTTGATTGAAATGGAAGGGACAGTCACCGAATCATTGCCAAATGCGATGTTTCGTGTGGATTTGGACAATGGATTTAATGTTTTAGCACACATTTCTGGAAAAATCCGCCGCAACTACATCAAAATTTTGCCTGGCGATCGCGTCAAAGTAGAACTAACTCCTTATGACCTGACAAAAGGTAGAATTACTTATCGGCTGCGGAAAAAGTAGATATATGTATGGAAGTCTACCACAAAACAATTTATTTGGGTGTTACCCATTTACTTAATTGAATAAATTTTCCTAGAAATGCTATAATTTAATATTTGGAGTCATTTACAAAAGGCATGAAAGTTAGAGCCTCAGTCAAGAAAATTTGTGAAAAATGTAACGTGATCAAACGTCGTGGTCGCGTCATGGTGATTTGCGTCAACCCTAAGCATAAACAACGTCAAGGATAATCTTCTCAAACACTGAAGATTGGTGTGTAACCAAACATCATCACTCAACAAAGTATAGACGCGTCAACTGCGTTTTTAGATCAGCAACTGCGATAACAATAGGGAGAGATTAATTGTGGCACGTATTGCCGGAGTAGACCTACCACGCGACAAACGCGTTGAGATTGGTCTAACCTATATTTACGGAATTGGATTAACAAGGTCGCAAGCAATTCTGGCAGCTACAGGAGTTAATCCTGATACCCGTGTCAAAGAATTAAGCGATGCTGATGTTGCCTCCTTGCGGGCAGAAATAGAAAGCAACTATCAAGTTGAAGGTGACTTGCGACGCTGGGAATCGCTGAACATCAAGCGATTGGTTGACATCGGTACTTATAGAGGTCGCCGTCATCGCATGGGCTTACCAGTCAGAGGACAAAGAACTCGCACTAATGCTAGAACCCGTCGGGGTAGAAGGCAGACAGTGGCTGGTAAGAAGAAAGCTCCTGGTAAGTAATTTTCCTATACTTGCTAACCTCAGCAAGTTTCCCTTTAAATTAACTGAACAAATATGGCGAGACAACCGACTAAAAAATCTGGGAGTAAGAAACAGAAGCGTAACGTCCCCAACGGGATGGCCTACATCCAGTCTACTTTCAACAATAGCATTGTCACTATTACCGATCAAAATGGAGATGTCATCTCCTGGGCAAGTGCTGGTTCTAGTGGTTTCAAAGGTGCAAAGAAGGGAACACCTTTTGCAGCGCAAACAGCTGCTGAAAGTGCCGCCCGCAGAGCTATAGACCAAGGGATGCGCCAAATTGAGGTAATGGTAAGTGGCCCAGGAGCAGGACGAGAAACTGCGATTCGCGCTCTCCAAGGAGCAGGACTAGAAATTACACTCATTCGTGATATTACACCAATTCCTCACAATGGCTGCCGTCCTCCCAAACGCCGCCGAGTGTAGATACACAACTTTTGACCGGTGAAGGTAAGCAGTTTCAGCAACCAAAATCACCTGCAATTACTGCTGGTAGGTTCTCAAATCAACCTACCAAGCGGGGTGATAATGAAACAACTTTCAACGGCTGGGGTGACGAAAAGTATATCAGCTCTTCCATGTGGGAGGGCTGCTAGATTTAAAATCACCCAAAACTATAGTGAATGCCCGTAAGCTTAATAGGCAGATCAAACATGGCTGCTCTGAGAAGTTGGCAGTTTGATCCACCGAAAGCCAGCCCAAGGCAATAAATTAAATTCCAGAGGCAATCAATTTGCCTGCTAGCAGCACCTTAAATAAGGGAGGCTACTCCGTGGCGCAATTTCAAATTGAATGTGTAGAGTCCAGTACAGAAGAAAGTCGGAGTCATTACAGTAAGTTTATCCTAGAACCTCTAGAGCGCGGCCAAGGAACAACAGTTGGCAACGCGCTGCGGCGGGTTTTACTGTCAAATTTAGAGGGAACAGCAGTTACAGCAGTCAGAATTGCCGGCGTTACACACGAGTTTGCCACCGTTCCAGGGGTGCGGGAAGATGTACTAGAGATCCTCATGCGAATGAAGGAAGTGATTCTCAAAAGTTACTCCTCTCAACCCCAGATTGGTCGATTACTTGTGAATGGCCCAGCAACAGTTACATCGGCACATTTTGATTTGCCCAGTGAAGTAGAAGTCATCGATCCTACTCAGTATATAGCCACCATTGCAGAAGGGGGCAAGCTGGAAATGGAATTTAGGATCGAGAGAGGTAAAGGCTATCGCACCGTAGAAAGGGGACGAGAGGAAGCCACATCCTTGGACTTTTTGCAAATCGACTCGATATTTATGCCCGTGCGGAAAGTCAACTATAGCGTTGAAGAAGCCCGTGTAGACGGATCGATTACCAAAGACAGACTACTCATAGAAGTGTGGACAAATGGTGGTCTTTCACCTCAAGAAGCACTATCTTCAGCAGCAGGGATTTTAGTTGAGTTATTCAACCCCTTGAAAGATATCTCGCTAGAACCAACAGATACAAGTTCCGAGATTCCAGACGATCCAACAGCTCAGATCCCCATCGAAGAGTTACAACTTTCTGTCCGGGCTTATAACTGTCTCAAGCGGGCGCAGGTTAACTCTGTGGCAGACTTGTTGGATTTCACCCAAGAAGACTTGTTAGAGATTAAAAACTTCGGTCAGAAGTCAGCAGAAGAGGTAGTAGAAGCTTTACAACGCCGCTTAGGTATTACCTTGCCCCAAGAAAGAAGCTCTAAACACAGCTAAACCAAAACCGTTCATACTTTCAAAGTGGATTTTTATGCGTCACCGTTGTCGGGTTAAAAAACTTGGTAAACCAGCTGACCAGCGTCGCGCCCTGTTGCGAGCGCTCACTACTGAACTAATCCGTCATGGCCGGATTACTACTACTTTAGTTCGGGCTAAAGTGCTACGCAGCGAAGTAGAAAAAATGATTACTCTTGCTAAAAGCGGCTCATTAACAGCACGTAGAGAAGCTCTAGGTTATATCTACGACAAACAGCTAGTTCATGCTCTGTTTGAGCAAGCCCCCACTCGATATGGTAATCGTCAAGGTGGTTACACCCGTATCCTCCATACCGTACCTCGCCGGGGAGATAAAGCTGAGATGGCAATCATTGAACTAGTGTAGAGAAAGCAGGGGTCTAGGGGTGTAGGGGAGAAATTTTGGCCCAATGCCCATAATTCTATGTTAGCAAGTCACCAGCCAACACCCACTCAGCGAGTAGCCTTGGTAATTCAATACCTAGGCACTCATTTTCATGGCTGGCAACGGCAAAAGCAGCACCGTACAGTTCAAGAAGACATTGAAACAGCGATCGCCAAAATTCTTGGCTATCATGTCACACTCCACGGTGCTGGGCGTACCGATAGCGGAGTCCATGCTGCTGCTCAGGTAGCCCATTTTGATGCTACAGGTTTCATCCCTGCTCATAAGTGGGCGGCAGTCCTCAATAGTTATCTGCCCGAAGATATATTAATTAGGGCTTCAGCAAATGTCAGCGACCATTGGCACTCTCGCTTTAGTGCAGCGTATCGACGGTATCGCTACACAATCTATACTGAAGGCTGTTCCAACTTGTTTGTGAAACCCTTCAGTTGGCATTATTATCATCCGCCCTTAGATGAATCACTCATCCAAGCTGCACTGAAACCACTTTTGGGAAAGCATGACTTGGCAGCTTTTCACCGAGCAGGGTCAAAGCGATCGCATTCCTGGGTGGAAGTACAAGCAGCAGAGTGTCATCGTCAAGGCCCATTTATCCATATTGAAATTCAGGCAGATGGATTTTTATATGGCATGGTGCGGCTGTTGGTGGGAATGCTAGTACAAGTAGGCTCTGGAAAAAGAACCCTGGCTAGTTTCACCGACATCTGGAAAGAGCAACGCCGCTTAGAAGTCAAATACGCCGCACCCCCCCAAGGCTTATGCTTGTTGCGGGTCGGATATCCAGATTTCCCCTTTTCCCCTGATGTTTGGTATGACACCATGCCAAAATTAGCTATTAGTCAAGAGTCATTAGTTAAAAGTCAAGAGTCCAATGCTTTTACTATAGACTATGGACTCTTAACTACGGACTCCCAAAAAAAATGACAAAGGATCAACAAACATGAGTAAAACCTACGTCCCTCCTCAAGAATCTCTTGAGCGTGATTGGTACATAGTAGATGCTACTGATAAACGTCTCGGTCGCCTCGCCAGCGAAATCGCCATGATTTTAAGAGGCAAAAACAAACCTCACTATACCCCCCACCTAGATACAGGGGACTTCGTGATTGTTGTGAATGCTGAAAAAGTAGCAGTTACAGGCAAAAAACGGACTCAGAAACTTTATCGTCGTCACTCTGGTCGTCCAGGCGGGATGAAGACTGAAACCTTCGCTAAACTACAACAGCGTTTACCAGAAAGAATCCTGGAACAAGCTGTCAAAGGTATGTTACCGAAAAATAGCTTGGGTAGGCAGTTGTTTACTAAACTAAAAGTCTACGCTGGGTCTACACATCCCCACGAAGCGCAAAAACCCACGGAACTTAACATTAATACAATTCCCGGAGCAGAAATTTAATGGTAGTAGCAGAAGCAAATAGCGGACGTGCCGTGTATTGGGGTACTGGTCGCCGTAAATCCGCCGTAGCACGGGTACGCTTAGTTCCCGGTAGCGGTCAATTGATTGTGAATGGCAAGCCTGGAGATTTGTACTTCCAATTCAACGCCAATTATTTAGGAGTCATCAAAGCTCCTTTGGAAACATTGGGACTAGAAAACGAATACGACATTTTAGTCAAAGCAGAAGGTGGCGGCTTAACTGGACAAGCTGACTCTGTGCGCTTGGGAGTAGCCCGTGCTTTATGCCAACTAGACCCAGAAAACCGTCCACCTTTAAAAGTCGAAGGTTACTTAACCCGTGATCCCAGGGCAAAGGAACGGAAAAAATATGGTTTGCACAAAGCCCGGAAAGCTCCTCAATACTCCAAGCGATAAGCGATTGGGGATTCAGGTATTGGTTACTGGACATTGGGCAATTCAATGAGTGGATTTTAGATTGGGTTTCAATCTAAAATCTAAAATTACCAGTCCCCAGTCCTTAATCCCTAGTAACGAATTACAAGCAAAAAGTTATAATTTTTATAAATTCACCACAAAAGGAACAATGGCTAAATCTGATATTCATCCCAAGTGGTATCCAGAAGCAAAAGTTTACTGCAACGGTCAAGTTGTGATGACTGTTGGTTCGACCAAACCAGAATTACACGTAGACCTTTGGTCTGGAAACCACCCTTTTTACACTGGTACTCAGAAGATTATTGACACCGAAGGACGAGTAGAGCGATTCCTGCGGAAGTACGGCATGAGCAGCACTCAAACCTCTGGCGAACCAGACAAAAAGTAGCGGGTTGGCTCTGCTGTTAACGACGACCCTGCGTTGGCTGGGTCGATTGTCATTTTTGGCCGAGCCAACTTGTTATTTTAAGGAGCTATCGCACTGAATTATGGCTGAAACATACTTACTGCAAAAACTTAAGTCAGTTGAAGAAACTTTTGATGAACTGACTCGTCGCTTGGCTGACCCAGATACCGCTAAGAACCCCGACGAGTATCAAAAAATTGCCAAGTCTCGTTCTTCCTTGGAAGAAGTTGTCAATACCTATGAAACTTGGAAAATATCTCAGGAAGAATTGATCGGGGCGCGTCAGATAGTTAAAGAGTCTAATACTGATCCAGAGTTGCAAGAAATGGCAGCACTGGAGGTACATGAGTTAGAAGAAAAGGTGGAATACCTAGAGACAAGATTGAAGGTATTGCTTCTGCCCCGCGACCCCAACGATGATAAAAACATTATGTTGGAAATTCGCGCTGGGACTGGTGGAGATGAAGCCAGTATCTGGGCGGGCGATTTGCTGCGGATGTACTCCCGCTATTCTGATGTTCAAGGCTGGAAGGTGAAACTAGTCAGCGAGTCTCTGGGTGAGATGGGCGGCTTCAAAGAGGTGATCCTGGAAATTCAAGGTGAGAGCGTTTACAGTAAGCTGAAATATGAAGCCGGAGTGCATCGCGTGCAGCGCGTACCAGCAACTGAAGCAGGGGGAAGAGTTCACACCTCCACAGCGACAGTAGCAATTATGCCAGAAGTGGATGATGTAGAAATCCACATTGACCCCAAAGATATTGAAATGACTACGGCTCGTTCTGGTGGTGCTGGTGGACAGAACGTCAACAAGGTGGAAACTGCTGCTGATTTGATGCACAAACCAACGGGAATTCGGATTTTTTGTACAGAAGAACGCAGCCAGTTGCAAAACAAAGAACGGGCGATGCAAATTCTGCGCGCGAAACTTTATGAAATCAAGTTACGGGAACAACAAGAAGAAGTAACTTCGATGCGGCGATCACAAGTTGGTACAGGATCGCGATCGGAAAAAATTCGTACCTATAATTATAAAGATAACCGGGTTACTGACCATCGTTTAGGTCAAAACTTCTCTCTTAACCCTGTTCTGGAAGGGGAGATAGAATCAGTGATCCAATCTTGTATTTCTCAAGACCAGCAGGAACAATTAGCAGAGTTAGCGGCTTCTGGCACTACTGCCTAATCACCGCCTTCATTAGTTATGTGAAAACCGCTTGTAGTTCTGTGTTTTTTAACACGGTCAAGCGATTTTCTAATTTCGCTTGCAGCCCTTCTTCAATTTCACTGGGATAGTGGTAGTAAGCAAACTCGTATTTCATGAGATAATTTAACCTCTGCCATTCCTTGAAAATTTCGCAGGCATAGATTAAATTTTCTATTTCCTGTTGCCAACGCAGAAAAATCCGATAGCTAAAAAAGCTACTGCAAACATTGCCTTTTGTATCCCAGAAGGAGATACAAATTTGATGCTTGAGGCAATGAATTTTTTTGATTTCCTTCACATCATAGCCTTTAGCTTTTAAAGTTACTTGTGCTTCGGTGTTAGATATGCCCCATTCTTTTGGTTTGATTTTATTAGCCGCAATTAAATTTTTATTTTTACGACGATATTGATTAATTTTATGTAGCTTACGGGACATGATGCACCTGTTCAATTAAACACACGGCTATGGCAGCGATCGCAAATTAATGCTTTTGCGCTCAAGACTACTTATCTAACAGTAATTTTTCTTATTACTTTAGTTGTAGGATTAAAACCTAAGATTATATACTTTACTGCTAAAACAAAATCCTGTCAATATACAAAGTAAGTCCGTGTGTAACTTTCTCTCAAACCTAACCTCCAAACCCTTCTCGGCTAGAGAAAGGGAGCAAGAATCAAAGCCTCTTTCCTTGTAGGGCAGAGAATAAGTTGCACATCGCGTAAAGTAAACTTGTAGTGTTACAACTTAATTTGTAAATAAAGTTGACTAGCCATAACAGCAGTGAAGCTTGAAAGCAGACAAAAACTGATTGAAATCATTAAATTAGCTCGTGGTTCGTTAAGTCAGCGAGCCTTTGGTAAATCTTTGGGAGTTTCTGCTACTGCGGTTCAGATGTGGGAGAAAGGCGTAAAAGTTCCAGATACGGAAAATCTGGCTCAAATCGCAGCTAAAGCAGGCTACACGATGGAAGAGTTATTATCTTGTCTTGAGGGTAGACCAATACAAGAAACCTCGGATTTGAGTTTGATTTTGAGACAAATTAAGCATATGCCTCTGAGTCAGGTAGCTCAGATTGTCCAAGCGGCGGCGGATAGATTAGCGGCTGTCGCGGAAGCATCAGAGGATGAAGCACCCGTTAGTTAAATCCAGAAATTTTGTAGCGGTTTTTACCATTTTTGTGGCTGAATTCATAACATGGGAATAATTAAAAATACGCAGCCTAATCGCACTATCAAGAATGGTAACAGCAACACCTGAAAGCCTGAATAAATTTGTTAGTTTTTGCCAGCAGCACATCACAGGACAAGAAAGGAAAGAAGCACAAACATTTTTAGACCGCTTTTTTCGGGCTTTTGGACATGAGGGCGCACTGGAAGCGGGGGCTTGTTATGAAGAGGCGATAAAAAAAGGCAGCAAGAAAGGTAAAACGGGTTTTGCTGATTTGGTGTGGAAACCCCGCGTGTTAATTGAGATGAAGAAGCGCGGGGAAGATTTGAGCAAGCATTATTCCCAAGCATTTGATTATTGGACGCGTTTAGTACCTCAACGTCCTAAAT